>JBMFSF010000065.1:0-1650 GCA_049967695.1 Candidatus Micrarchaeia archaeon | reverse complement strand
CTACGAGATGCAGTTGCAAATAGCAAATATGCTTAATGCAATAGCAAAGCAGTTGAATATGCAAGAAAGAATAGAGCCAACAGATGGCTGGAAGAACATTTATGAATGGCTTAAAAGAATAAACGAAGAAAATAAGTTCAATGAGTTAGTAAAAGAGGATATGCAGAAAAAAGAAATATTGGATTGATAAAATGGATAAAATGAAATTTTTTTGGAAATTTGTAATAACAACAAGAAAGACTTTTGAAAGGCTGTTATATTATGAGGATGATGCAGGAGTGCTAAAAGAAACTTTTATACAAGAACAATACGCTTGGCTTGTAAAAGACTTAAAGCCAGATACCATAGCAATAGATGTAGGTGCTAATATTGGAGATAGTGCTATATATTTGGCAATGCAACCTAATATAAAAGAGGTTTGGGCTTACGAGCCATATCCTAATATCTACAAAAGATTGGAGGAAAACATAAGCCAAAGCATAAGAAAGGATAAGATAAAGATATTTAACCAAGCGGTTTCAAAGCCCCATTCAGATTATCTATTCCACATAGATGAAAAGGAGATAGCAAAAGCAGACAGCCCATTAAAGCAAGGCAAAGGAAGGGAGATAAGAGCAATAGGATTGGATAAAATAATAGAGCAGATAAAAGGAGAGAATATAATAATAAAAATGGACTGCGAAGGAGGAGAGTTCTATATTTTAGACAAGGGGTTGGATTTAAACAGGGTATATAAAATGCAGATAGAGGTTCATAAGGAATTTGGCAGTGCCGAATACATTGAAGTCATATTAAAAGACTATGGCTTTAAAACGAAGTTGGATAAAGGGTTTATAGATAAGGTTATGTGGTTGTATGCAGAAAAATAGGCGATAAAAGGTGATAAAATGAGAACTTTAATAGTAGCTTATAGTTTTGAGAACCTAAGTGGTATAGATAGATATAGCAAATTGCTTGATGCTGGCTTAATTGCAAATCACTACGAACACGATAGGTTTGCTTATGGGCAGATAAAGATAAATCCAATCTTGCGTATATTCAAGCTACCTAATGAAGTAAGAAAGTATGAGCCAGATATAATACACTTGACACAACCGCACGGATACGAAGCGTTCTTGCACACAAAAGCAATAAAGGTATTAACTTGGCACGATAATATGATTTTTACCAGAAAAGGAATGAGGCAAGTGTATAATATTTATAGGGGCGAAACAGCAATTAAACTTGCAGATGTAATAACTTTCAATAGCAAGAAATCAATGTTTGAGCTTGAAAAATATTGCAGAGAAAGGCACATACAATTAGAAGATAAACTGCTTTCAGTTAATCCAATTCCGATAGATGATATTTGGATAAAGCAAAAGATAAATAAAGATATAGAAAGAAGGGACTTTACTTATGTTGGGGCTATACACTACCCGCATAAAAATTTAAGTGGGTTACTTTTTGCATTTGCTAATATATTGGAAGAAATACCGTCTATGCAAAAGCCCTTTCTAAACATATTTACAGCATCTCCAAATCCAAGAAAAATTATTGCAGAAAAATTAAAAGAAATTGCAAAAGAGGAAGTAATGCAGTATATCAGAATTTATGAGAAAGCAACAGATGAAGAAATACTAAAAGTATTGAAACGCAGTATAGCATTAT
>JBMFSF010000064.1:0-1655 GCA_049967695.1 Candidatus Micrarchaeia archaeon | reverse complement strand
TTGTGTATTAAATTACACAAAAAATGGCAAATTTGTGTAATATTTTACACAAAAATTGAAATTTAGCCAGTAGGTTAAGTGGAAAGAGAAGACAGATGCAAGCAAAATAAGGAGCATAGAAAATAATCTTAGCAATTGGTGGATTGCATAAGCTGCACTGGCTGTGAGCTTTGCTGCATAGACTTTGCTAATTTTTTCTCCCTCTCCACATTTTTGGTATATGGATAGTACTCTATTCTCGTCACCAATGTCTGCCCTACTTCTTTTTGATCTAGAGGCAATTGAGAAAGCGCTGAAAATATGGGTTGTATGACTGCACGTTTTAGCCGCCCATTAAACACACAGAGGCAATGCCAAATAATTTGTATGGGAGCATAGGTTTTTATATCTTATTATAAATATAATAATTACAAATAGAATAAGATGCTAAAATGAAATTCTTCGATAGGGAAGAGGAGCTAAAGGAAGCACTCGAGCTTGACAAGCCAGGAAGCAGAATGCTCGTAATATACGGCAGGCGCAGGATAGGCAAGACCGCACTGATAAAGAAGTTTTTCGAAAGCTCGAATGCCAAAAAACTATACTTCTTTGTGCCAAAGAACGAGAAGATGAGCGTTGCACTAAACGATTTCGCCGAGATCACAAAGGAGGTGCTGGGGCTTAAGGATTACGAGAAGATAAGCAGCTTCTCCGACCTTGTAAAACTGCTTTTCGACCGCAGCAGAAAAGAAAAGATCATAGTGGCATTTGATGAATTCCAGAACTTCAAATACATATATCCCGACGCAATAGACATTTTGCAAAAGGAGTGGGACATGCAGCATGACGGTTCAAACCTCTCGGTTGTAATATCTGGCTCTACAATAGGTATGATAAAAAAGATCTTCACCGAGCAAGGCTCGCCGCTTTTCAAAAGGGCTTACAATATGATAGAGCTTGATGAACTGAGTGTTGAAAAAACGTTCAAGCTGATGTCAGAGCTCGGCATAAAGAAATTTGAGGACAGGCTTATGGTTTATTTCTTGTTTGGGGGCGTTTTATATTATTACGCACTTATTGACTACTACAATCTGCATGCATTTGACGAGATAATAGGGAGACTGTTAATAAGCCCAGTAGCGCCATTAAAGGATGTAGTAAAAAGTGACATAATAGAGGCTTTTGGCAGCGGCTCAGCGACCTATTTTGCAATCCTCGAAGCGATAGCCAACGGCAAAAACACCAACAATGAGGCTGCAGCATATGCGCAGATAAAAGAAACCTCCCTGCCGGCGTATATCTATGATATGGAAAACATGCTAGGAGTAATTGAAACAGTAACCATACCTACTCAAAAACCGAAGCCCGGCTCTAAGAGAAATGCGCTAGCTATCGCGGACAATTTTTATGAGTTCTGGTTTAATGCGATAAGCAGAAATTACAGCTGCTACGAAATAAACGACATGGAGAGGCTAAAGCAGCAGGTATATGCTTACCTGCCCATATTTGCAGGCAAGGAATTTGAAAAATTCGTTTACAGGTTTTTGGAATATTTAAGTAAAAACAGGGTAATATTTCACATAGATAAAATAGGCAGGTGGTGGGGCAAGGATCCTGGCAAGCCGAAGGGCATGAATGAGGAAGAGATAGATGTAGTTGCGCTGAACGAGAAAAGC
>JBMFSF010000063.1:0-1673 GCA_049967695.1 Candidatus Micrarchaeia archaeon | reverse complement strand
TCAGCAACTTCTTTGCAAATGTAAGCGAACAGCGAGGCATGCCTTATCAGTACTGTCAGAATTTAAGCATATTTGCAAAGGTAAGGTTCAATACAATGGTCTCAGATTACGGGATAAGTCATTATGGCTACGATCAGGACTTCAATAATTTCTATGGGGGCGTATACAATACCTATTTTGCTGAAGAAGTGTTTTATCCAAGCGGTACACCCGCAGATTTTGTCAGCGAAGTCATTTCTACAGCACCATTGCACTGGCAACTGCTTGTAAACAAGACCTTTGCATATTATGGTTATTATCTTCAGAATGGCCCCACCTATGCTATTTACGGTCCAGATAATGGTTATCAACCTTGTCCTGTTACTGAGATACCAGGACCAAACATAAACATATCGCAGTATTTTGCTCAATATGGGTGTTCAGTTGCAGTAGAAAACGAGACATGGTTCGTAATAGAAATTGCAAGTGTCTGCCCTTAATTTTTGTATATAAAAATAGTTATTTTTTGGTATTCATTTCTGTTGCTTTTTCTATCAATTTGAAAATAGTGCCATCATCATTTTCGTTTATTCTACCAGACAAACCCGCTATCCATTCACTTTTAAATACTTTAGTACCATAGAAAGCACCAAAGGATGTAGAAACTATTGCACCAATAGTGTCATTATCTTTAGTATTATTTATCGCATTAAGTATGCCTTCAATTGGATTGTCTAAATATTTTAAAATTATGTATAATGATATAGGTACGGTTTCAAGCAGATATGCTCCAGATCCGATCGCAATACTTAAATTTTCTATGGGCATATGATTCTCAATGGCATATAATACTGTTTTTTCTATAAATTCGTGTGGGTGATTTTCAAATTCATCAAACGGCTTCTGTAATTTATGCCTACTCTTATACTCTTCATTGCCTATTACCTCTCTAAGTATGTTGGTAAACTCTTTCAATAGAGATATTCTATCAACTTTTTCTTGGCTAATTAGCTTTAAAATAAGATCTGTAAACGCTACAGAGGATCCTATAGCCAAAGCATCATTATGTGTTAACATTGTATCAAGTACTGCATCCGCAAATATTCCATCAATTCTTTCTTTATTAAGATATGGCACAACTATGGGGGATATTCGCATCAGTGCGCCATTTCCGCTGCTTTTGGTACCTGACTTGAACCAAGGCATGTGAAGATCTTTATAATTATGCAAAAATGCTCTAACTGATTTTCCTATACCATATATCTTGTGTGATGAAAAAATTTTTGCCAAATGTTCAACGTTAAGCATGTCGTCTTCTAGAATTACACTGAGGGTATCAAAGGACAATTGAGTGTCATCAGAAGGTAGGCCGATGCATTTGTAATTTGCCCTCTTGTTAGGTAAATAGTTGGTTATCCAGCCGTATCTTTTGTGCCTTTTGTGCGGGCTGATAGACTCACTTGTATTTCCTAGCGAGTCCCCTATAGCAATCCCTAATAACATGCCTTCTATTTTTTCTTGTGAAGCTTGCAACTTGTATTTAGGTGATTTATATAGTAATTCAGATTCACTGCAGTTTATAAGATCTTTTGAAAATAAATCGTGCATAATTTTAAGATTGTCCTTAAATTTCATCCAAACACCTTTCGTTAAGTTCGTAATGCATACAATAAGTATAAATTTTAAAGTTTAGT
>JBMFSF010000062.1:0-1759 GCA_049967695.1 Candidatus Micrarchaeia archaeon | reverse complement strand
GAGCTCCTTAACCTTAAGATAAGCGATCTCGATCTATCAGGCGAGCTCGCACACATTACGGTAGTAGGCAAGACAGGCTCACGAAAGATACTTAAAGAATACTGGAAAAAATTAGATGGCTTGGAGGTGATTGAGATAAACGTGCAAAACAATGGCCTACTGCAAAACATTAATAAAATTAAAAAATAATATATTAAGCAACTCTCATGCTACTCTCAACTTTTCATAAGTTTCAGAAATTTCTTTTTCAAGATACTCTGCAAATCTTTTCATATCTTCTGGACTTCTTATATTCTTGAATTCTCCAGGAATTGGGAATGCGCTTGCAGGAGGGTGCCCATTTCCTCCGAATTTTTTCGCCAATATGCTAGTGTCTATTGCTTTGTCTATGCTTCTAAGATGCACGCTTCCTAATTTCAATTTTACATAAACAGCAAGTTTTGCGCCTTCTTTCTGCGCTTTATCTAAGCCAAGCAAGAAGCTGCATCCATCATTTGTTTGGAGTGACCCACTAAAATTAAATCCAACAATTGCTTTGATTTTATTTCCTATCAGATAAGAATTGCTTTTCAGCTCTTCTTTAAGCTCTGTTTGCTTCTTTTTATAAAGTGCTGACCTCTCCACTATAAACTCATCTTTATCAAATTCTTCAACATTTTCTGCAATAATTTCAGCAATTTTGTTTAAGCCTTCTTGCATTCCTGTTCTATCTCCATCGTCAAGGTAGCTTGCTATTGCATATGTAGCTTCATCTAACTCCTTATCATAAGGCGTACCTCTCAACGCAAAATCAGATATATGCGCCATCTCTCCTATTTTATTAATTTTTCCTATTTTTTCATTTGTAAGGTTAATAAATTGTTCGTTAGGCTCTATTATATATTTTAATAGCACTTCTGCTCCGCAAATCTTTTGCTCCCCTCCAATAGCAAAATCAGCATAATCCTCCAATACTCTTTTTGCCTGTGGTCCTATTGGATGATGGTCAAGCCATACTATTAAATTATTGCTTTCTTTCAGCTTTTTGAATAACTCTTTATATATTTCTGCAGCGTCTTCATTCATGCTTATATCTACAAACATCACTATACTATTTTTAGGTATATCTTTCTCAAGCTCTCCTTTAAGCTCTTCTGCAGCATTTTTTCCAAAATCTGAAAATATTGTTCTTTCTAATTTATTTCCAAAAGCTATCTTAGCAATCGCTGCAGAGCCTATCCCGTCAAAATCTTTTAGATGAGATATAAAAAATATTTTTTCTTTTTTAAAAACATAGCTAGGTTCAATCTTGGCTATAAAAACTTGTTCACTTACCATAAGGTACACCTTATTATCATATAAGACAATCACGATATATAAAACTTGCCTGTTGGTCTCGAAGCATTATTTATAATTTAATTACAATGCGGCTTGGAGCATAATAAAAAATTCCGAAATTATTTTATTGGTTGTCTGGTAATTACATGTTAATATTTATGGCTAAAAATGATAAAATCAAAATACTTGCCATATGCGGCAGTCTAAGAAAAGGCTCATTCAACAAAGCTTTAATAAATGAGGCGATTAAGCAGTGCCCTGAAGATGCAGAGATAAGTTTTTTCGATATAAGTGGATTGCCTTTGTTTAACCAGGATTTAGAGGACAATATACCTAAAGAGGTTTTGGAGTTTAAGAAAGCCATAGAAGAGAGCGATGCTTTGTTGATAGCAACGCAAGAATACAATAGATCTGTTCCTGGAGTGCTTAAGAATGCGATAGA
>JBMFSF010000061.1:0-1941 GCA_049967695.1 Candidatus Micrarchaeia archaeon | reverse complement strand
AACATTTAAATATTTGATTTGTGTAATTGTCTAATAATAAAAGTGGTATAAATGAAAAGACTTACGAAAGAACAAAAAGATAAAATAATGCAACTACACAATGAAGTAAAAGGCGTATACGCCATAGCAAAAGAGCTTGGGCTTGTTTATGAGGCAGGGGATTATTATGTTAAGCCGGAATTCAGGGAAAAGATTAAAGCTCGTAGCAAAGAAAAGTATTTAGCAAAGAAAAGTCCGCAGGAGGTGATATGATGGCAAGGGTGCTGATATTTGATACAAGCTCAAGGCTTGGTGCAGTAGGCGGAGCTCAAAGGGTTGCTGCAAATCTATTCTACGAGCTGCGGAAACGTGGCATCTCTACCTTTTACTTAGGCTATATGACAGATTATTTTAAGGCTGACAAGAACGCAATGTTCTTGAAGGAGTCCAAGCAAAAGGCGCTAAAGCAGGCTGGCGAGCGCCATAAGCTGCTGCAACGAATGATAGAAAACAGGCTTGTCAGGGCTGCATACTACATATCTTATTCGCTAAGAGGAATAAAAACATCGGAAATAGAAGATTTTGTGTCTAAGATTAACCCAGAAATAGTATTGGCAAACTCAATCTTAGACTATATAATACTTAAAAGGGTCAAAAGCAAAATGCCAACTGCCAAAATAATTTATATAGATCATGCCAATGCATCAGGTGAATACAGGAGTGCTTTTGATTATAATATAATGCAGCTGACATTTGGAACAGGTCGTCCGTTAGGACTCGAAAAAGCTCGGAAGAGGCTCTTTGGCTTCTTCGATGGGGTGATAGCATTAAATATGGATCAGTATGAAGTCGTTAAAAGATACAATAGCAATGTGACAATAATACACAGCAGTTCTCTCCTCGAATCTAATAAGAGACCCAAAAACCTCGAAAGCTTCAAGAAGAAACTAAACCTAAACGGCAAGAAAATCGTTCTTTATCTGGGCAGGCTTGCGGAAGCCCAAAAGAACGTAAGCACCCTTATAAAGGCATTTATGGGAATGGATGATAAAGAGCTTCGCATGCTAATAGTTGGCGATGGCAAGTCCAGGCTATTATATGAGCAGATGTCTGCTGGTGACGAACGCATAAGCATTGTAGGCAGGGTTAGAGAAGAAATATTACCATATTACTATTCTATAGCAGACCTCTACGTGCTGCCATCTATATGGGAATCCTTCAATTCTACTTTCATAGAAGCAGCAACTTTCGGCACGCCATTGCTTCTTTCTGAAAATGCAATAAATAGAGACATAAAAATAAGGTTCGGGAAGCGCCTCTTCCTATTTAACCCAACCAATATCGAAGAGTTAAGGGAAAAAATGCGTATTGCGATATATAATAACGCTGAAAGAAAAAAGCTTATTTTATTGTCAAGGGATTTAGCAAGGGAATATAGCAAAAAAGCTCAGATGGATGCGTATTTCTATGCAATAAAGTGCATTTTGACCTCTGGAAAGCTCACATCCAAGATATGTGTTAAGAATAACGAAGAATACAAAGTGTAATATGAATAAGGAACAAAAGGAATTGCATAATAAAAAAGAAAAAGGAGTGCTTGAAGCCGCCTGGTTTTAGTTTTTTTGGGTCATAGCAACTATATTATGTTTGAAAATGCTGTTCATTAATTTTGTTCTTTTACTTAAGAGCGTTTTGATAATTACTACTATTTTGGGCTTTATTTTTTTGGCTGTGAAGTTATATAAATTAAGACAATGTTATGTAGAATGGGTGATAATATGAAAAATATGAAAAACGAATTAAGAGATAGAGAAGCTTTTGGGGACGGGTTTTTGGGTGGATTTCTATTGACAGCAATTTTTGCTTTGTTATTTAGTATATTTACCCGCCCAGATTGTTTTCCTAAAAAATACCCAAATCCAGAAACAATTAGCGTATGTTGATCAATAATATTAAATAATT
>JBMFSF010000060.1:0-1950 GCA_049967695.1 Candidatus Micrarchaeia archaeon | reverse complement strand
GACAACACATTTTTAACTGCTTGCTTCAAATAATATGTGATAACATGGATAGCAGTTATTTGAATCAGAACTCGTACATAATGGAAAGGGGTGGAGGCAAAATTATAGCTTTTACAGCTCTTCAGCTTAATGATATGGATGGCAAAGGGCTTTTGTTCCTATCGCAGAATGGCATCAACAAATACCATATAAAAGACAACTCAGGAAATGTTGTCTGCGAAATCCATAAAAAAGCAATTTCAATGTCTGGAGAAGTAGATATTTCTCTCAATGGCAATACTATTGGAGTGGTTAAATCCAGATCCAACGCATTATTTGGAGGCATACTTCAAGGCAAAATGTGGACTTTTTACGGACCTGATGGTATCGAGATAGCAGACGCTATTGGAGATATTCTAGGCATGGAATATACCATCAATGATCCGTCAAACAATCCGATTGCGGTAGTAACAAGAAAACTTGGTAAGACTTTTGGGGAGAGCCTTGCAGAGAGATTCAAGAATGCGTATCAAATAAACATAATAAATAAAGAGAGCAATATCCCACTTATTATATATTTCATATTTGTAATAGACTTGGAGAATAGCCAGTCAGCTAGTGGCCCACATGTTGTAATTGGCCCTTCAAACGGTGGTTTTGGAGGCATAATTCCTGGCAACAATTTTGGCGGCGGCTTTCAGCAGGGAGGAGGCATAAGGCTTTGAATTTATTGTTAAGATGCCCGCGCCTGCATGTGCACGGTACAAAAAAGCAGCAGCAATTGCCCTGCTTTTGCTGATTGCTTTATTTTAGTAGACACAAATAGTTTCAATAAATATAACGTTGCAAATGTGCACAGCAATTTTCAGAATCCTACTTCGATTTCAAATAGATAGCAAGCAAAATATATTTTATATCTTGCAAACTTCTTATGGCATGTTGGTTTTGTTTAAGCTTGCGAAAGCTGCATTAACCTATTTATTAATTGCTACTTATTATTATAAAAAGAAAATGAATAATTATAAAGCATAAAAGAATAAATGATAAATATGCACTATGTAAAAGCCCAAAGCGCAATCGAATATTTAATAACATATGGCTGGGCAGTTGTAATCATTGCCGTAGTGCTTGGAGCCTTGTTCTATTTCGGAGTTTTTTCCGGAAACTTCTTTATACAAAACACGTGCATTGCAAATTCCGGATTCTTATGTAAAAACGTGACGCTTACCACATCCGGCTTGCTCTCTTTTGAGATAGGCCAGTCTGGCTCTGCCAGCATGAATGATGCACACATCTATTTCGTACCGGAAGGTGCAAATTTTTCCGCTTCATATCCTAACGCGTCTGTTGGGAACCTTAATCAAGGTCAGATCGTAAGGGCAAGCATACAGCTAAGTAGTTCTCCTAGCATATCTTACATAATGGGAGAATCAGTTCCTGGCTATTTATACATAAGATTCAAAAGCTCTAATGGAATTACCGAAACACTCAAAGTTGGGAGGGTGCTTGCAAAGGTTGATATATATGACACAGAAACAACAACATCCAGCACTATCTCATCTACCACTACCATTCCAGGGACATTGAATGCGCCACAATATGTTAACTATTATGTGCCTATTACTCTTCAAAATCTGCAATCAAATACTCCAGCACCTTTCCAGCAAATGTTGCAAATCCAGGAAGGCAGGTTTGCACAGTATATATCTTACAATGGAACTTCCGCAAATTTCGAGTTTTTTTATTTTAATGGAACTATAATACCTGCGTGGATAGAAAGCAACGATTCCAGCACGCTTACAATATGGCTTAAGCTTGGCGATGGAATAAATGCAAACTCTAATGAATATGTGTATTTAGGCTTTGCAAACAAGACAACAAACTTACTATCAAGTTCAGGTGCAACAGGCATAGGCGAAGCCCCACAGCTCAGCTCAACCTATGCAGAATATGATGATGGAGCAGCAGTTT
>JBMFSF010000059.1:0-2005 GCA_049967695.1 Candidatus Micrarchaeia archaeon | reverse complement strand
AATTATCAAAAATGATAATCTAAAACAAATGATTTATAAATTTATATTTTTTATAATAATTAATCATAAATAATATTATAAGGGTTTTATGGAGTCAAAAAAATTTATAAATGAAATGCGCAGGCTAAAGCTCGGTGTATTTACAACAAATGATGCAATGAAGGTGCTTGCAGGTAGTAGAAATTATATTAATCTCTTTCTGCATAGACTGGCGAAGAGGCATAGTATAGAATATATAAGCAGAGGCATTTATGCTATTGAGGGCGTTGATAGGCTTGCGCTCGCCAATTCGCTTGCACCAAATGGCTATATCAGCTGCCTTTCTGCACTCTTCTACCATGGCTTGATCGAGCAGGACCCATTAATAATAGATGTAATAAATACTAGAAAAAGCTTAAGCAGGTCTATAGAATATGAGCACAGCAGAATAAATGTTAGAATTATAAAGATAAGCAAGGAAGCATTCTTTGGCTACAAAAAAGAGATTAGTAGTGTAGATTATTTCCTTATTGCTGAGCCTGAAAAAGCCATTATAGACATGCTTTACATATACAAAGACAAGCTCACATCATACTGTAAGGATGTACTCGAAAACAGCAATGGTGATATAAATAAGGAGAAGCTTGTGGAATATGCCAAGAGAATTGGCTCATATGCGCTGCTTATGCGGCTTAAAGAATGTATAGATAGTATAGGCGGATACGATGCTTAGCAAAGATGAACTTAATGAATATATTGAAAAGACAGGTATGCAAAACCTCTGGCAGGTTGAAAGAGATTATTTACAACATATTATTCTGAGGGCTATTTATTCGAAAGTTTCAAAAGGGCTTGTGTTTAAAGGAGGCACAGCATTACAAAAATTAAATATTATTGATAGATTTAGCATTGATCTTGACTTTACTTCATCTCTAAGCAACGAAGAAATTTCAAACATAATGGTTTATGTGAGCGATGTTCTGAATGATCTCGGAATAAGAAATAAATATAATTACTATAATGATAACAAACACAAAGAATCTTTTAATGTGAACTTTGAAATTGAAGGACCATATTTTGTTGCAACCAGATCTGAAAAAGCAAAAGTTGCAATTAAACTGCAGATAAGTAAAAGAGAGGAGGTTCTGCTTGGTCAAAAAGCTGAATCTATTACACCAATTTATAAGGATATTTCACCTTATGTTGTAGCTGTAATGAATATGGAGGAAGTTGCTGCTGAGAAAGTGAGGGCAATAATGACAAGGAACAAGCCAAGAGATGTGTATGATTTATATATACTCATTAAAAAGGGATATAACTTACATGAATTTATTGTAAGGAAAAAACTTGCAAGCTATGTTAATTTTAGTTTAAAAGACTTTGAAAAAGCAATAGACAAAAAGAGGGATCCTTGGAATATAGAGCTTAAGAATCTACTTTACAAGCAAAGGATTGATAGAGGGTTCCCAAAATTTGAAGACTGTAAAGCAACAATCCTAGACTTCTTTAAAAATAATATAAGCTTGACTGCTGAATTTGATACTACGAAACAAGGTGTGTTGAAAGATAACGGAAAGAAGGTTAGCACATATATTCTTTTAAGCCTCAATGATGCGAAGAAGATTAGAGCACACATATATCCACCTTTCAATGCTAAGATAATTGCTTTCTTTTATTTTAAACCTAGCCATATACACTTAGAAATATATGAGAACGGAAAACTGCTTGTGGAATTACCTGATTCAATAAATTTTCCACAATCAAATGAATCGATTGACGCCAAAATAAATGTTAAGAAAGGTAGTGATATATATTTTCAGCTTTTTATAGAGAAAAGTGCAATTAATATTGGAAAAGTTTATGCTGCTATACTTTTGAAAAAGCGATAGATGCAATCTAAATATAAAGTAGATGAACTGACATCTTCCCACGAATAAATTTGTAAGGTTTCTTTCGGCTTGTACCTACTTGGTTTGAAGGCTCATGATCGCTGCATTTCTAGATATTCTTACAACTTCTAAAAAGC
>JBMFSF010000058.1:0-2030 GCA_049967695.1 Candidatus Micrarchaeia archaeon | reverse complement strand
TATAGAATTCGAAGTTAAAGAGACTATAAAAGAAATTGTAAAGCGAGGAATATCTGCATTTTATTCCCAGATTGCCTGCAATTTCAGGCATTATAGCATATTCAGCAAGCATGCCATAAATATTATTGTAGATATACGGCTGGTCTTTTATTATGATGAAGAATGACGTATTGTTTGAGTAGATCTTGTATACATTTGTATTTAAGCCATCTGCGCCAAGGTATGTTTCCTTAGCTATAACCGTTGCGTTTGAAAACAAAGCATTCTCTGCTTCTCTGTTTGGCGGTGTTATAAGCATTGCCAATGGGCTAGTTGTGTTGAATGTTGCATTGACAAGCAAGATAACGTCACTTGAATTATTTATTGTGTAGCTTGCTTCCTTGTATCCTGTTGCATTAACATTGCTGGATATGAAATTTGCAAAAGGAGTCCCATTCAATGGGATTCTGCTGAATGTAAGGTAAGGTGAAACATAAAATGAGAGAGGATAATTCAGCGAAACAAAATAATACAATATTGCGTACGCTACTGCAAGTAGTGTTATCAACTTAAAACCCTCTTTTGCTTTCTTTTTTGTTTTAGCTTTTTCTAATTTGGGAACTCTCAGTTTGAATGTGCCGGCTATAAGTAACATGCAGATAATCACTATATAGAAGATGAGCATGCCAGCGAATATGTGCACAAAAGAAGCGCTAGCATTTGGCCCGTAATAGAGCCATGCGATACCAATTCCAAACATCCTGAGGAGGTTGAGGAGCAAAAAGAGCAAAGCGCCTGAGAAAATCCATGCTACTTTGTTTTTGGCTCTGCCTTCAAAGAAGTAAGCGACAGGTATCAGGAAGAAGATCAGGCCTATCAATGCCCCTATGCCAGCGCAGCTTTCTCCTATACCTATCGTATACCCATTTTCTGCTATGCTTGTGGGTGGAACAAAAGTTGCATTTCTATCTAGCTGGTGCATTATATTATAAACTAGGAGTGCATTCATGCTTGCAAAACCTTGATTCAATGAGAATATTGGAGTAAGAAGTATTGGTGAAGCAAAAAGTGCATATATCATAAGCGCCTTGAATGCATTTATATTCTTTATGCCGAATACCGTTACTACGATGCTAGCAATTGCAAGAGGAAAGAGGAGCATATCTAACCTGAACTCAATAAACATAAATGAAAATACATAGCGGAGATAAAAGATCGAAAATATAAATGCAGCAAATAGAATGAAGCCAAGCAAGACATCTTTTGTTTCAACATTGCCCTTAATCTTGTTTTTAAACATGAAGATTGCAAAGAGAGGAATCATTATTATCGGAACAATTATATAGGTTGATGGATCGGTATCAAGTATGCTTGAAGGCGTGGCTAGGAAAGAATTTGCTAGCATTATAATGAGCGCAATTTCAAAAATTGCTATATATGTTTTTCTCATTTTATCGTCCTCAGTCGATATAGGCGTCATCACTCTTCAGCAGTTACTCTATTCTTCACAGGACAGTCTTACTTGTTATTTTACATATATAAATCTAATTATTTTAATAGAAGTATGCCAAGAATAAAGTTCAGATACCTGCCCCATACTGCAGATGTAAGGTTCGTAGCATATGGAAAAAGTTTTAAAGAAGCTTTAGAAAATGCTGCAATTGCGATGCTTGGGGTAATGCTTGACATAAAGAAAATAGAAAAGCAAAACTACAGGCCCAAGACTCTTACAGTATCTGAATCTGCAAGTACGAGGGAGGACCTGGTCTGGTTTACTCTTCAGGATCTGCTTTCACGAATAGATGAAAAAGCCCTTAATGCTTACGGTTTCAGGATTATAAGCATTATAGAAGGCAAAAATCTTAGGTTAAGAGGGAAGCTTTTCTTCAAAGAAGTCGATAAGGATTACCACCTTCTCGAGATAAAGGCTGTTACGCCGCACGAACTCAGGGTAGAGAAAGGGAAGAGTTGGAAGATCTTCGTGTTGGTAGACGTTTAAGCCAGGAGAGGGAGTCGAACCCCCCTTTGCCGCTCTGCAGGCGGCCGCATAG
>JBMFSF010000057.1:0-2079 GCA_049967695.1 Candidatus Micrarchaeia archaeon | reverse complement strand
CCTGCTCCCCGTTGTATGCTATCTAAGTGGTTGCAAACTGGTGGATATAAGGGTATAATATTTTGTGTTTATTTTACTATTAAAGCAGGCTAATTTTTGTCGTAAAGCACTAAGGTTCATTCAAATGCAAGGATTAAGGCAGTTGATTTAGATTTAAGTCTATGCCTTATTAGTTGCCTTTCTCTTCATTGCCTTTATTACCACCTTTTTTCTTTTTGGCTTGCTTCATAGCGGTATCTATGCCATGTATAATAGCAAACGCTTCGGCAGAGGCTGCCGCACCCAAAGCTGCAATAAATATTGCAGTTCCTTCCGCATTGAGATTCACATTCTCCTCAAGATTCTGATGGACTGCAACAGGCTGCTGCGCTTGTTGGTTTATTGCAGAAGCATTGCCATCAGCTCCGAAAGATACCACAGTAGCAACAACCGCTGCAGGTATTATCAGGTATTTCTTAGACACTTCTTCGGCTTCTCTAATCAGTTTTCTTATATCAGTGCTTTTATTCTTGCTCGCTTCCATTTTATCACCTTAAATGTACAATGCAATAGTCAGCATGCCTAGTATTATAGCGCATATGCCAATTATTTTCCTGCCATATTGATTTGCGATCGCCCGCCTTGCTATAAGAGGTCCAAAAAAGGCACCAGCAACAGCCCCAACTGATAGGCATATTGGCACCAAGTAATCCACAATTAAATGGCTAGCCATATACACAAAAAAGGCGGTTATGTTTATTATTACTACAGATAACAAAGTTATAGCTATAGAGTTTTTTGGAGCATGCCCTGCAGCAACAAGGCCTGTTGTAGCTATAGGACCATATCCTCCACCAGAAATCGCCTTATTGAATCCACTTATAAAGCTTATGATATCTACCTTTTCCCAAGAGAATTTCATCCTACTTTTCATTATCATAATGATCCCCATCGCAATTACTAGCAATCCTATGTATATAGTTACATATACTTTTGGTATGTTTATTGCAACTAATACTGCAATTATTGTGCCACCTATGCCAAAACATGAAAGCCTTATCAATATATCAATATCCTTTGAACCTCTTTTAAGATCGAGGTTTTTGAGCCTTGCATGCCCAAATGCACCAACCATAGCTTCCATGGTCTGTGAAAAAAGTATTGCAGGCACTGCTAGGAAAGAAGGAATGCCTGCTATAAGCAAAACAGGCGTGCCAATCGTACCGTATCCCATACCTATTGCAGTATCTATTAATCCAAGCACAAAACCTAATACAAGCAATAGCACTCCTATCATTTTTCTCATCATATTATATTTTAATGTATTTCAATTATAATACATTATAATATAAAACAATTAAGAATAAAAAGATTTGCATTAAAAGCAGCAACTATATATTGTCCAAATTATTAGATTGCTAGATCGCCCAAAAAATGCTTTTACTATAAGGATCTTAGAAAATTGCTAAACAATAATCTAAATAATGCCTGTAATAATTAGCTAAACATAAGATAGAAAAAGTAGATATAGCATTACAGAATAATAAGCTTAAACCACAATTAGAAACATAGCAAATTCAAAAAATAATTATTAAAAATAAAAATCAAAAACAAAAAGAGGATTATTCGTCCTCGTCCTCATCTTCGTCTTCGTCGTCGTATTCCTCGTCTTCGTCTTCGTCGTCGTCCTCATCTTCGTCTTCATCTTCATCTTCGTCTTCATCGGGGAGTGGTTTCTTCTTTGCTCCGGCCATGTTAAAATAATTTCTTACTTCAGCCATGTTTTCACCTTAAATAATATCAAAGATTATTTGAAACAGTATTTAAAATACTTTCTATTTTATTCTTTTATTTTATTCATATTTCTAGATCTAAACTAATTATCTAAGACCTGCCTAGCTGCTTCTTTAAACAATCCTTTTATTTGAAAGTATTAAATATATATACTTTTGCATAGTCAAAGCAGTCAAAAATCCTACTTATATTCATAAAACTCATTCATGGATAGTTATGTAAAAGGTTTACGTGCAACCCTGCCGATGAAGAGGCGTTGTCCAACAATTCAAGTAAATGAATAATATTTTCACTACTTTTGCAACA
>JBMFSF010000056.1:0-2109 GCA_049967695.1 Candidatus Micrarchaeia archaeon | reverse complement strand
GAGAATTTCATCCTAAACGAGATTTTTGAGTGCTCCAAGGTCTATTTTTGGAGGACTACTGCAAAGACCGATGTAGACTTTGTGGCAGAAGGAAAGTCATTACTTCCTATAGAAGCTAAGTTCCCGCATTTTTCTGGCACCAAGGTAAATAAAAGCTTCTACAGCTTTTTGGACACGTATAAACCGGCTGATGCGCTAATGATAACACGCGATTTTTGGGGAGAGCGATTGTTCAAGCAATAAAAAATCAAATTTGTCCAGATATGCTATATGTAGGGCTTCCTGCCAGAAAATGTAACTATGGCTTTGATGGGCAGGCAAAGCTTCTGGCATGCTCTTTACAGGAGAGAAGAAGATGTAAGTTTCTCTACGCCTCTGTGGTTATTGGAATAGGTATTTATAGATAGAGAGGGAGCAAAAGAGGGAAAGAATGGCATGCGTCAGTTTATAAGCAGCAATGATAGCAACACAATGATAGCAATATCTACATATTTATTATGTTTTTATTTTAATATATTATAAAATACTGAATAACACTGATGCTGCATTATTAAGTGTTTAAATGGCAAGAATTGCGTTTGTATCTGATGTAGTATATCCATGGGTAAAGGGTGGCATGGAATCTGTGCACTATCTTGAGATGAAAGAGCTTGCCAAAAGCAATGAAGTATACTGCTTCTGCTTGCAGTTTGAAGGAATGAAAAAGGAATTTATTAAGGAAGGCATACATTATATAAGTGTTGCAAAGGCTTCAGTTAAAGAGCTTTATACTGAGAAAGGTACTCGTTCAATAGCGCTTGCCAGGCGCTTTGCCAATGCTCTTCCAAAGACGCTTAGCGCTTATGATTTTGACCTTATTTATGCAAATTCTTTTCCATACCTGCACTTAAAATCCATAAAGGCTTACTGCAACGCAAAGCGCTGCAGGCTTGCGCTTGACGTAGCAGAGGTATGGGATGCAAAGCGTTGGAAAAGCTACCTTGGCGCCATCAAAGGAATTGCAGCATACTATTACGCAAAGAATGCGCTTAAAGGGGCAGATGCATACCTTGCTGTCTCTTCCTCTACTGCCAAAGGCTTGGAGGCAGCAGGAATACCTCATGACAAAATAATAACCTTCTCTCCTGTGATTGACCTTGCATTGTTTCCAAAACCTATGAAAAAGAGCCTTACAGTAATATATTCTGGTCGATTGATCAAGGAGAAAAGGCTCGACTTGTGGATTGATGCTGTAATAAAAGCGCATAATCTAAATCCTAACATAAAAGGTCTTATTATAGGATCTGGTCCTGAAGAAGCTGCAATAAAGAAGCTAATAAACTCTAACGCTTTCATAAAAATAAGGAAGCCTTATTCCAGCAAGCTACAACTGTACAAGGCAATAAATAGTGCAATGTGCGTGCTGAACATGAGCGAGAGAGAGGGATTAAGCATTATAACAATAGAGAGTGCAGCACTTGGCACTGCCCCCTTGCTTCCTTCTTATACTCCAATACCTGAAGAAGTAAAAGAACTTTCAATAGTTAAAGATATAGAAGATATACCAAAGACAATAGCAGATCTTGCTTCAGGCAGGATAAAATATAAAGCAGATAGGAAAAAGCTTGAAAAATTTGATGTCAATAGAATCAATAGCGTATTTGGTAAGCTTTTGAAGCTTTGATATATGAACAGGGTTAACATAATTTTTATTGCATCATATTTCTAACTATATATTTCTTTTATAACAAATTGCATATCATACTTACCCACAGATACCTGGCAAGATAAAGAATTCTGTTCGTTTTGCAATAACTTTTATGAATTATAAACTTGCATTGCTGCATGTGCTGCATGCTTTGCTATGTTATTTGCTGCTTTGATATACGCGTGTATGGAAAAAACGAGAAAAACGAAAAATATATAAAATAAAATGCAGATAACTTAAATAATTTAGCAATCAGCTTCCAAAGTCCCTACATTGTTTATTTTTGATACCCTATTTGATATCTTGCTATGTTAAATCTAAAGCGGTAAAATGAAAATTGCCATAAAAGCAAAGATGCAGCAAATCGAAGCAAAACCTTACATATATATAGCATTTTTGCTAGTGTGGCTTTCCATTATGGT
>JBMFSF010000055.1:0-2176 GCA_049967695.1 Candidatus Micrarchaeia archaeon | reverse complement strand
CGAATTTATCAAAGATTTTATAGTGCTTTTCTTAATTGCTGCCATCTATAACAAAATCACAAGTAGAAAAGCATATCTTTGGGAGGCATTTGCTACTGCTTTGTTTATGGCAGTAATAATTACAACAACTTTTGGCTTTGGCAAAATAGATGATGCCAGCACCTTCATTTCCTCTGTAGCGGTATTGTTCATCGTTGGCTATATTGCTTTGCTCGTAGGAAGAAAGGCAAGCACAAATGGGCGAAGCAGAATAAGCAAGGGTGTATCAATATTCATAAAGATCATACTCGTGCTTTCCCTTATTATTGTACTCTCTGGTTTTGCCCTTGGCATGCAGAAATATGCGACTTACAGTAATTTATCCAACCTTAATAATGGTATGAGCAACATAACGGGTGCGCTCACTAAGATCGCAAATATTACTGGTTCGATTGCCGCACCACAGCAGCAAATCAACAGTACATGGGTCAGCAACTTCTTTGAAAATGTAAGTGAACAGCGCGGTATGCCTTACCGGTACTGCCAGAATCTAAGCACGTTTGCAAAGGCAAGGTTCAATACAATGGTATCGGATTACGGGATAAGCCATTATGGCTATGATCAGGACTTCAATAATTTCTATGGAGGTGTATATAACACCTATTTTGCCGAAGAAGTATTTTATCCAAGCGGTACACCCGCAGATTTTGTCAGCGAAGTCATTTCTACAGCACCATTGCACTGGCAACTGCTTGTAAACAAGACCTTTGCATATTATGGTTATTATCTTCAGAATGGCCCCACCTATGCTATTTACGGTCCAGATAATGGTTATCAACCTTGTCCTGTTACTGAGATACCAGGACCAAACATAAACATATCGCAGTATTTTGCTCAATATGGGTGTTCAGTTGCAGTAGAAAACGAGACATGGTTCGTAATAGAAATTGCTAGTGCATGTCCATGAGGATTATTAAAATTTTCAGCACCTTCAGCCAATCCATAAAGATAATAATAAAAATATTGATTTAAAAGTAATATTATGGGGTTTTTAGATAACCTTAAGGAAACCAGTAAGAAAATCGGTAAAACTATTGTAGATGCAGCTTCTACTGGCGTGAAGAATGTTTCAGATGAAATAGCTAGAAGAGAGCAAGAAAAAAACTTGAAAGAAAGACTTCTCTCTAACTTTACACTAGATGACATGAAGGCCTTTGTAAAAAAATGGGGATATAATGGCCCAAATCCGTATGAAGAGGATGAAGAAGGTAGAAAGCATAAAGTCAAGTTGGATCGTGATGACTGGTTTGATTATTGTATGGATTTTTCCTTAGACAAGTTAAAAAGCTACGCGCAAAGCGATAAAAGATTGTCCTACGAAGCAAAAGATATAATAACTGCAATTGATGAATGGGAAGGTAAACTTTCCAGAGAGCAGACTGCACCTGCTCCGCGGCCTGCTCAGAGTCAAACACAGATGGAAGTCAACGTAAAGTCTACTACTCCAGTAAATATAGAAATTAAAACACAAACGCCGTCCGAATTTGATGAAATTCTCAATGCAATTAGTACTGAGTATGAAAATACTATTAGAGATCAATTTTTTAGAGATGAAAATGCGTTTAATGATAACTTGGCAACTTTCCTTAAGACAAAATTCGGAGATAGGTTTATGATCGAGAATACTAGAAGGCTACATGGAGATACTGGAGATATTCTAATAAATGGAAAATATGTACTAGAACAGAAGTATGCAGACAACGTTAGTACTTTAAATCAAGGCCTAGGCGAATTAAAAAGATACAAGGCGAAAAGATATCCAGGAATTGCTTTTGTTATACTTGACATGGGTAAAATAACGCCACAAGTACTTGAATATAAAAAATACTATGAAGAAGAAGGTGCCAAGGTTATAATTATAAGGGGTCAGGGAGAAAGGAAGAAACCTAAGCAAAGGTTTTTTGTAGAAAAAGGATAGTGTGAAGTTTTATTTTGAATCATGCTATAGGGCAATGAACCATTTACAAATAAGCTCCGAGGGGGCCCCTTTCTCTATAAGGAACTTGCCGCTATTCTTCTTGTCAAAGGATTTATGCTGATTTGACTTATGTTAGATTATAAGAGTCCTTTTTGCTTATAACACTACTTGCATTAGCTAAATTTAATAGTTAGATTTATATATCTTCTTAATATATGG
>JBMFSF010000054.1:0-2208 GCA_049967695.1 Candidatus Micrarchaeia archaeon | reverse complement strand
TCACCTTGACCTTTGACCTTAGGAGTATATGCATTCCTAACTTCGCCACTTTGAGTAGCGAAGTTAAGTAAATAAATTACATAGCATAGTAGCTCTTTTATTAACAAAGATTTAAAAATATTCGAGTTTTTGTATTTATAGTGAACAAAAATGGTGCACAAAAATAATATCAGTATAATTATACCTTCGCAAAAAGAGCTAAAATCTGCACTTTTAGGAAAGATTGAGGATAAAAAGAATGAAGCATTAGACAGGGTGCATGCCGTTGCACGTGCAACTGTTTTTGTGCAACTGCTCGTAGTCTTCATGAAATTAAATAATTAGATTTGTATGCCAAGCTCTTTAGAAAAGTTCCCAGTTAGATATGATGTTCACAAATATTTAGGAAGAAAACCTTGGTATATAGTTTACAATTTGATAGCACGATTCAGCAAACGAGGCAATACTGTATTGGATTTATTTTCTGGCTCAGGGGTAGCTTCATTCGAGGCGTTACGACTTGACAGGAATGTAATAGCAGTAGATTATAGCTCGTTGTCAGAGCTAATTGTAAAAACACTTTGCAGTTATCATAATATATCCGAATTTGATCGGGCTTTGCAAAGTCTAACTAAAAAATTAAAATCAATAGAACACGTATATTATGTCAATTCAATACAAGGAGAAGGTCTGCTCGAGTATTGGATACCAGACCAACACAAGGGTAAATTAATAATTGGGAATACTGAAAAAATTATAAACAATATAAGTGAAACAGATTTCACACACTCCGAGGAAGTAAAAGATTTTAAATGGAAACATGAAAGAACGCAAATACCTAAGATTCCATGCTCGAATGTTTCCACTTGGGGGGAAATATTCTCAAATAGGGCACAATATGTATTACACAATGCATTGGGGTATATAAAAAGCATATCTGATTCTAATATTAGAAATGCATTACTAGTTGCGCTGAGCGCATCATTAGAAAAGATTGCTTTATTGAACCATTTTAAATCTATCGGGGAGGGCTGGATACGCGAGAAGCCCATTTGCTACTACAAACCTCAAGACTATATAGAATTCAACGCAATTAAAGCTCTGGAAAATAAAGCAGCAAAAATGAGGATGGCTATTATAGAAACAAACAATCTTTTGGAAAAAAGCCATGGGAGCTTCAGTTTTATTCGAGAGCACGCAGAAAATTTGAATTACAAGACGAAGTTTGATTTGATAATTATGGATCCTCCTTATTTGAGCGAAGTTCCATATGACAAGCTAGAAGCGTTGCACGATATCTGGCTTGGATTCAAGCCCGAAAATCAAAATATTCACAAAGCTTTTGATCAGATAGCTTTGAAAAGTTATAATGCTCTATCAGATCGAGGAATTCTTGTACTTTTACTTCTCAATTACCAGAAAGAAAGTCGTGAATTCTTTGTTAATAAGCTTGCAAATAATGGTTTTGTCAAACTAAAAGAAACGCGCAATTATCTTGGCTCTAAAGAAGGTCTCTCAATTTCAGTTTTTAAAAAGTCGAACTGATTCTAGTTAATACCTGAGAGAATTCCTCCAACTTCACGAGAGTCTAGTTTCACAACAAACATGCTTTTTCTCATCTCATCATAATCTCTCTGCCGGCAAGGTCAGCTGTGCCGCTATGAAGCTCGGTATGCCGCCAAAGCAGCATCCGCACATAGGCATAAACGACGCGATGCTTGCTGCCGAGTGCACATCTGTGTTGCTTTTTGGCAGGCACTACTATGACGAATACAATGCTTATGCGATTCACGAGTTGCCCCAAAAGCAAGCCGAAGCCGCAGGCTACAGACGTAGGCGCTTATATGAACCAGAAGAGCAGGTAGCGGACTAACGCCGTGCTTAGTTTAATGGCACATAAGCATAGAAAGCCAGCGAATGCAACGAGTTGTGGCTGTTGACGCTTAACTACCAAGGCAATGTGGTGTACTTATTCCTGTTCAGCATGCTGTATCAGATTTTGTATAGCTGATTACGCAAAACTGGCAAATCGTATGGTATTCTGCATAAAACCGCATGCTTGTGGAGAAGGAGCATGTGCTGCTGTTCGACCTTGAGGCAATTGAGAAGGCTTTGCAAGATTAATTATCAAAATTGATAATTAAAACAAAACATTTTATAAGAGTCCTGGGATTTATGATATTCAATGGCAACCCTTATACGCCAAATGGAAACTGTTGGAGGTTCTTT
>JBMFSF010000053.1:0-2609 GCA_049967695.1 Candidatus Micrarchaeia archaeon | reverse complement strand
CAAAAGTTCGATCAAGCTATCATTGAGTACCATTATGGATATAAAAATTTGGAGAAAAAGTTAAGATTTTGTTGTGTAAGGATTAAGCATTCTATGCCAAGGTATTTATACAATGTTGATGCAAACAATAGATATATGTATTTAGGTTTAATTACATATCTATCTTAGTTGTGGTTTATTGGTGATTTAGATGAAGATGCTAATTTCTGGTGGAAATGGGTTTTTAGGTAGCTATTTAGTTGAAAGGGCCTTAGTCAATGGCATAGAAGTTACTGTAGTAGATGATCTATCTACAAGTAAGGATATACAGGTACCTAAAGAAGCAAATTTTATAAAGAAAAAAATAGAAAAATTTTCCACAAAAGAAAAATTCGATTTTATAGTTCATATGGCTGCTAGGCCGTCTCCAGAAGATTATATAAAAAAGCCATTGAGGACAATAATGTCTAATTCTATTGGAACATATAAACTTTTAGAGTTAGCAAGAAAAAGCAATGCAGTATTCATGTACACTTCTTCTTCAGAGGTATATGGGGACGCAAGTATAATTCCGACGCCTGAAGAGTATTATGGATATGTTAATCCAAATGGCATTAGGAGCTGCTATGATGAGAGCAAAAGATTTTCGGAAGCTTTGATAATGTCTTATAAAAGAGCTTATGATTTAGATGTTCGAATCCAGAGACCGTTTAATGTGTATGGACCACGAATAAGAGCTGATGGATTTTATGGCAGAGTAATTCCGCGCTTCATTATGCAAGCTTTAGAAAACCGGCCATTAACTGTGCATGGAGATGGAATGCAAACACGATCTTTTCTTTATATTTCAGATTGGCTGGAAGCAACATGGAAGCTAATTACAATTAAAGAACCAAAATATAGGATAATAAATATAGGTTCTGATAGAGAAATAGCAATTGTTGAATTAGCAAAATTAATTAAATCACTTACAAATAGTAATTCTAAAATAATAAGTATTGAGAAGAGAGAAGACGATCCGCAAAGGCGGGCTGCTGATATTAAAAAGGCCAATGAGATGCTTGGGTTTAAACCAAATATAAAGCTGGAAGACGGTTTAGCTGAAACGATAGGTTGGTTTAGGTCAAAAATGGGGCAATTAGAATGAGGATAGGTGTTGTTGGATTAGGTTATGTAGGACTTGTTACTGCTGTTGCTCTTGCAACAGTCGGTAATGAAATAATCGGTGTAGACATAGATGCTGAAAAAGTTACAAAACTAAAACAAGGAATACCAACAATATATGAACCAGGTTTAGAAGATCTTTTCAAGAAATTTTCAGGTAATATGGAATTCTCTACAACCTATTTGGACATTAATGAAGCAAAGGTGGTTTATCTCATAGTACCTACGCCTACAGTTAATAGTAAAATAGACTTGCATTATGTCTTTGAAGCCGCTGAAAAAGTAAAGGAAGTGAATTCCAATGCAGTTCTGGCAATAAAAAGCACTGTAGTTCCAGGAACAGCAAAGCAGGTGCATGAAAAAACAGGCATGAGTGTAGTTTCTAACCCTGAATTTACTAGAGAAGGGTCAGCAATAAATGATACACTCAAACCTGACAGAATTATAATAGGAGGCAGCGATGAAAAAGCTGTTGAACTTGTTGCGAGTATTTGGTCATTTTCTGAAGCTCCAATTATCAAGACGACGAATGAGAACGCTGAATTGATAAAATATGCAAGTAATGCATTTCTTGCCACTAAAATTTCATTTATAAATGAAATTGCAAATCTTTGCGAGAAGATACCTAGTGCGGATGTTGATGTGGTGGCTAAAGGTATGGGTCTTGATAAGCGCATAGCACCATATTTTTTAAATGCAGGCATAGGTTACGGTGGTTCGTGCTTCCCAAAAGATACAAAGGCAATAACTGAATATGCGAAAGAAAAAGGAGAAAGACTAAGCATTGTTGAAGCTGCAATCAGTGTAAATGAAAAAAGAGTAGAAAGAGTAGTAAATGAAGCAAAGTTAATTGCAAGGAAGACAGGCAAAGATAAAGTAACGATTGGTGTTTTAGGCATTGCGTTTAAGGATAGCACAGATGACATAAGAGAATCCCAGGCCCTTAAGCTGATAAACACACTCATACAGGAAGGATTTAATGTAATAGCTTACGATCCAATAGTAAAAAGCGAAATTAACGGTATTACCAAAGCACAAAACAAAGATGAATGTATTAACAGCTCAGACATTATAATAGTCGCTACAGAATGGCCCGAATTCAAAGGGATAGAGGAAAAAACAAGCAAACCAATAATAGATGCGCGTAGGTTATTGGATGCTTCCAAGCCGAATGTCTTTCCAATAGGTTTAGGAAGACTCAACAGATGATGAAATAAATAGAGTAAGTAAAAAGAATAAGGCGATTGATTGAAAATAAGGAAGGTAGTAATACCTGCAGCAGGTTTAGGGAAAAGGTTTTATCCGCTTACTAGAGCTCAGCCTAAGGAAATGCTTCCCATTGCGGATAAGCCAGTTATTCATTATGTCGTTGAAGAGGCGGTAAAGTCTGGATTAGATGAAATACTGATAGTTGTTGGCAAAGGAAAAGATGCTATAATTAATTACTTTGACAGAAGTGAGCTAGA
>JBMFSF010000052.1:0-2765 GCA_049967695.1 Candidatus Micrarchaeia archaeon | reverse complement strand
ACTCCCAGATTTTTTACACTTTTCTGAAAAGAATAGTGTCAATTATTGGACAACATCATTCTTGGCAACAATATTTAACTAAAATTAAATAATAAGAACTAGAAAAGAATTACAGCTGCTTTGAGGTATTAGCTTCTATCTCTTTTTTATTGATTTTTCTGTGCATTACTTTGTCATATTTATAGCAGCGGCGGGAGCAATAATGCTTCATATCCCCATTTTTTGAGACATATATGAAGCCAGTACCTTTTGGTATATCTTTCATGCAGTAAGAGCAACGCATTTTATCACTTTACTTTTATCTCCCTAGCCTCTCTGCTTGTATCTACCAACCTTACAACATCTTTGGGCTTTACTGGGCCAAGCATATTTCTTCTTATAACTCTGCCTTTGTCTCTTCCTTCAAGCACCTTGCATGACACAGTATATATCTCTCCATATATCCCTGTTTTGTGCTTCCTGTCTACATCTACTATCTCTGCCAAATATCCTTTGAATTCCTGCGATTGCTGAGTAGATTGATTTTGTTGAGATTGGGCAGGTTTTTCTTCCGGCATTTATAAAACACCTTTATTCATTTTTATTCATTGTTTTTCTGTAGGCTTGTTTTCCTGCTTGGGTGCGGGTTTATCCTGCTTCTTTTCCTGTTTTTCCTGCTTTGGAGCTTGCTCTGCAGTAGGCTTTGAAACTCCGGTAAGCCTTGAAACAATCTCGTCTATCAAGGGCTTCGCATCTCCTACATTTTCTACTGCGACTGAAGCACACCCAACATTAAGGCTTATTGCCTTTCCAAGATCCTGCTTTGTAGGTACAAAAACATAAGGTATATTTTTCTGCTTGCACAATTTTGGTATATGTATTACCACTTCTTCAGGGCTTACATCAGAAGCGATTACTACAAATTTTGCCAATCCCCTTTCTATGCTTTTGGTTGTTTCATTTGCGCCCTTTTTAATAGTGCTCTTCTGCTTTACTGTGCGCAGTGCTTCATAGGTTTTTTCCACAACTTCCTCAGACACTTGAAAATCTACATAACTCATAGCGACACCTTTGTATAACACAAAAAGTTTTTTTACTTCTGATAATGCGTTCTGAAAGCTAAAAACTTTCAAGATAATTTTTTACTTATATATATTTATTCCTTTGTATTGAAAGGCAGTTTATAAAAGCAGCAGTTTGGCTTTCAAATCTTAAGACTTTTATAAAAATAACATCCTTTTTTTACTAAGCCTTCCTGCCTAGAAACTGCTAGCTAATTTATTGGGTGCACAATGCGGCAATAGCAGAAAATCCATGCGAAATACTTTTAATATGCAGAATTTTCTGCTTGTGCAGCCTGAGTTTTTACAACGAATCTAAGCCTATGCTAGGGTTATCTTCAGAAGATGAGGGCGTGCTGTCGTCCCCAATAAATATTGCTATAAGCTCTACCTTGTCCCCGAAATCAGGGTCTATCCTTGCGCCAATAGTTACCTGGGCGTTGCTTGCCTTTTCGCTAGCTTTTGTGGCGATCTCACTAGCTTCCCCAAGCGTAAGGCTCCCTCCTCCAGTTATGTGGAGGAGCACGCCTTTAGCATTTTCATAGTTCATTCTCAAAAGCTTGCTTTCCATTGTGTTCCTTACAACCTCTTCTACGCGGCCAGGGCCTGAAGCATAGCCCAAGCTTATAAAGCCAGACTTTCCTGAAGAGCTTATTATGTTCTGTAAGTCAGCAAAATCTATATTCATCAAGCCAGGTATTGTCAATGCCTCGGTTATACCCCTTATTGCCTTTGATGTAATCTCGTCTGCCAACATGAATGCTTGGGGCATTGCCAGATTTGGATATGCTTCTACAAGGGCCTGATTGTCTATTACAATTGCTACATCGCTATTTGCCTTGAGTTTCCGCAGTCCCTCATCCGCAACTTTTAGCCTTACCTTTTCCATCCTAAACGGATATGTAACAATGCTTATTACCATAGCACCAAGCGCTTTTGCCTCTTCTGCTATTGCAGGTGCTGCACCTGTTCCTGTGCCTCCGCCCATGCCTGCACAGACAAAAACAAGATTAAAATCGTGAAGCATTTCCCTAATCTCTTTTTTGGAATATGCTGCAGCTCTTTCACCTATCTCGGGATAGCCTCCGGCTCCAAGGCCTTTGGTCAATGGTCCACCTATTAATAGGGTTTTTATATTAGGATTCATGGTAGAAAGATGCTTCTTGTCAGTATTTATGGCTATCAGCTCTGCAGCTTCTAGGCCAAACGAGCTTAACCTTTGGACAGTATTGCTTCCTCCACCACCTACACCCACAACACCTATCCTGATTTTAAACACGTCATCTTCAATTCCCATCCAATTACCAATATTACTATAAAAGCAATATTAATTAAGCTTTCCACAACTTTTTTATACTTTCTGCCAAACAGCATCTTAGGATGCTAAATAATTACTTTAATATACAGTATTTATTGCTTGCTAATGTTTTCTTGTTTTCTTATTTTTTTATTATTTAGTATTAAATTGTATCTTATAATATCTGCAGGGGTTTGTAATCTAAAATATAGAAAGCGCTATCTATAAGTAATTGATTTGCATCAAAGAGAAATATTCAAAAATTTGATATCTTGCAAAAGTATTAAATTGTTAACTGCACTTATATAGTAAATGCAAATGTAAATGGTGCTTGATTTGAAGAAAATGGTTGCACGTAATACTTTTAGGGGGCCAAAGCGAGCACAATCCGCTATTGAATATATTACAACATACGGCTGGGCCATATT
>JBMFSF010000051.1:0-3006 GCA_049967695.1 Candidatus Micrarchaeia archaeon | reverse complement strand
ATAATTCCGCTTTTAGTAGTGATTCAAAAGTACCAGCATCTGACCAGAAACCTTCGATATATGCTGCCTTAAGTCTGCCTTGCTTTAGGTACCAATTATTTACATCCGTTATTTCTAGTTCACCTCTTTGACTTGGTTTTAAGGTTTTAATAAAGCCAAAAACATCATTTGGATAGATATATAAGCCAGTAACCGCAAATTTTGATTCGGGAATCTTTGGTTTCTCTTCTATGCTTATTACATTTTTATTTGCATCAAACTTTGCAACTCCGAATCTCTGGGGATCGTCTACTTCCTTTAAAAAAACGTATGCGTTTCCATCACTAAAGGCTTCATCCTCGATTTTTACTTTTTCAAATATGTTATCACCTAAGATAGCAATTACCTTTTCTTCTTTATTGTAAAAATCCTCTGCACTAAGAAGGGCATGGGCTATTCCTTTAGGTCCGTCTTGCACTTTATAAGTCAAATTTACTCCGAATTCCGATCCGCTGCCCAAAAACCTTATGAAATCTGCTATGTGCTCTCCACCGCTAACTACACATATGTCATTAATCCCAATGCTCTTGAGTGTTTCTAATGGATAAAGAATCATTGGCTTGTTATAAACCGGTAGTAAGTGCTTGTTTGTAACTTTTGTAAGAGGGTATAGTCTTGAACCAGTACCTCCTGCTAGAATTACGCCTTTTCTTTTGATGCTCATAAATTCACCCTATCTTTGTAGTGTTCAAAGTTTTTGATATAGTATTGTGTCGTGTATTTTAGTCCTTCGTCAAATTTCATTTTAGGTTTCCATCCCAATTCTTTTCTTATTTTTCTTGCATCTATAGCATATCTTACATCATGTCCAGGCCTATCTCCTACAAATTTGATTAGGCTTTCGTCTTTGTTCAAAATATTTAATATCATTTTTACAACATCTATGTTATGTTTTTCTTGGTTTGCGGATATTAGATAAGTCTCCCCATATTCCCCTTTTAGCAATATTCTTTCTAATGCACTGCAATGGTCATCAACGTATATCCAATCTCTTATCTGCATACCATTGCCATAAATAGGTATTGGCTTATCAAACAGTGCGTTGATTATTGCCTTTGGTATAAGCTTCTCAGGATGTTGATATGGGCCATAATTGTTGCTACAATTCGATATTGTTACTGGCAGCTTATAAGTATTGAAGTACGCATTAACTAAATGGTCAGCACCTGCTTTAGTTGCAGAGTATGGATTTCTAGGCGCATATTTGCTTTTTTCAGTGAATTTACTTTTAGAATTTAAAGGAAGCATACCATATACTTCATCTGTTGAAACTTGATGAAACCTAATATTGTATATTCGTGCAACTTCTAGAAGATTGTAAACACCCAGAACATTAGATTTGACAAAATTTTCTGCATTTTTTATGGAATTATCTACGTGCGTTTCTGCTGCAAAATTTATTATAACATCTACATCTTTAGCAGCTTTTAGTACTATTTCTTTGTTTGCTATATCCCCTTTTACATATGTATAATCATATTTATCTTTTATACCATATAGATTGTAAGGATCGGCAGCATAAGTCAATTTATCGATATTTATTATTGTATCATTTCTATGATTTTTGAACCAATATTTAATGAAGTTAGAACCTATAAAGCCAAGTCCACCAGTAACAAGCAGCTTCATTTATGCACCTTTTCAAATTCTACCCTGAAAGTCTTTACTGCATCAGCTACCCCAAGCATTTTTATTTTTGCAGCCTTTTCTGACTTTGAGACATTGAGTGCAACTTTTTGCGGTCTCTTGGCAGGCTGATTTAGTTCAGATGTAGTTATTGGTTTAATTAACCTTTCATCCAGATCAAACTCTTTAGCTATAATCTTTGCAAATTCATACCTACTTATTGTATCTTTTCCTGCTATATTAAACAATCCACCTTTATCTTTTTCATATAAAGATATTATAGCATCTGAAAGATTATTTATTAAGGTTGGATTGCTATACTGGTCTATTACTACATTGATTTCTTTTTTTGCTTTTAGTTGATCTACAACCCAATTCGAAAAAGGAGTTTTGTCATGGCTTTTGCTTATGCCAAACAACACTGCTGTCCTAGCAATTATGTAGTCTAGATCTAAAGTTTCTATTACTTTTTCTGCAATTAACTTTGTTTTGCCATAGTAGTTTATCGGATGTGGTTTATCCTTTTCTGAATATGAAGTTGCCTTAGTACCATCATAAACATAGTCTGTAGAGATAAAAACTAATTTGCATCCATTTATCTTGCAAGCTTCGGCTACATTTTTGGTGCCATCTACATTTATCCTCCACGCTTCATCTTGGTGTAGCTCGCAATAATCAACATTACTTATTGCATGGGTATCTATTACGAAATCAGGCTTTACCTCATCGAAAAGCTTAAAGACATTGTCTCTTTTTACAACATCAAGCTGATGCATATTTTTAAATTCTGACTTATGGCCATTGTAGGTTCCGTGTACCTCGTAATTTCCACTGCACGATTCGTAGAGCTTACTTCCTAATAAGCCACTTGCACCAATTATTAGAAGTTTATTCATACTCTTATTTAAAACACTCAAATATTTAAATGTTCATAACATTAAATAATTATGCCATTTGACTTTAAAAGGTTAGAGATACCAGAAGTTATCTTAATTGTGCCAAAAGTTTTTTATGACGAGCGCGGATTTTTCATGGAGACCTATAAAAAGGAGGAGTTTGCAAAGGCAGGTATAACCTGTGAATTCATACAGCAAAACCATTCTAAGTCTACCAAGGGAATTTTGAGAGGTCTTCATTACCAAAAAGAACCTTATGCACAAGCAAAGCTGGTAAGGTGCATAAAGGGTGAAATTTTTGATGTTGCGGTAGATATAAGAAAAGATTCGACTACATTTGGAAAGTACGTCTCTGTAGTATTATCAGAAGAAAACAAAAACATGCTGTACATACCAAGAGGCTTTGCACATGGTTTTGAAGTATTGAGTGAAGAAGCTGAAGTTA
>JBMFSF010000050.1:0-3056 GCA_049967695.1 Candidatus Micrarchaeia archaeon | reverse complement strand
CTGTAGGGATTGTATTTAACGATGAAGAAAAGATTTATAATTTGTCAGGTTCCTATTCCACTATTCCTGTTGCACAATTATAGAAAGAATTTGTTTGAAAGCACATTGATAGAAATCATATAAAAATAAGCAAAAGCGGATTACCTAGTACCAACGCAACAATTGCCCCAGCAAGGATAAAAACAGAGAAAGGCACTGCATTTTTATATACAGGAAGCTTCTTTTTTATTCTCTTAAGTTCGTTCATATTTTTTGTATCCACAAGCTTGCCGAAATGCTTTGATTTTGACTTAAAGAAAGAAAACTCATTTTTACTAAGCAAATTTACGGCTATAATATCACCATCATCAAGCTCTTTTGGGTACACCCACCTCACCATGGCTTTTTTTAATGTACCCTCTACCAAGAAAAGCAACGCAGAGAAAAATGCAATTACAAGAATCAGCGCAATTGCGATAAGCCCTGCTCCAAAAACCAAAAATACCATAAGAAGCAGAAGATAAGAGACAAAAACCAAAGAAGCCATTTCGATGGATCTGATATTTATATCAGATTTTTTCGTTTTTAGTATGTAATACAAAGGTATTGCAACAATCGCCACTATTCCAGAAGAGACAAATACAGAAAGTGCAAATGGCAAGCCAAATTGCTGTACCCCCAAAACAGGCTGTGGCTGCACAGGCAGCATCAGAGAGATGAAAGCAAATTCAAACCCATCACCGAGCCCAAGTAAGCCTCCCTTGTAAAGAAGGTAGCCGGAAGCAAGAATGAAAGCGGCAATTATAAGTGAGTATAATATTATTCCCATGGGATTTAAAAACGTAAAGAAAATACCAAAAGCCAGGCTCAGATAAGCAAATTTATTGGGTATATTTCTTTTGTTAAATATATCAAAATATGCATACACAAATGCAAACACGAGTAGAATAACTATTTTAAGCAGCTCAAGCATGGCAACACTGTTTTACAGAGAAGATTTAAATATCATATATACACACTATATTTTAGAGTTTATGGTATTGTTTGTCGCTGTAAAAAACATGTTTATTGTATCCAAGTATTAATAGCGGCAGCTATTCCTCAAACGGCAAGCCAACCCTATGGGCTTGTAAAAACTATTTAAGGTGTCTGGCTTATGCGCGCTAAATATATAATATCTAATAAAGAGTCTTTTGCAGAGCTAGCAGAGCCTGCGGGTTTGAGCAGAGAACAGCAGGAGATTCATAATAGAAATAGGTCACAGCCAGATAAGCTCTGCATCTTATTTTGCAGATTATATTTACAGAATGCTTAGCAGAAAGCCCACGATTTCAATCGTGGGATGAATGCGGAATGCATAAATTTATTAATTGTATCTAAATATATAATATGATAGTGAAGTAAATGAAATTGACTCAGGTTGTAAAGGTGGAGGGCGATTATGAAATATTGGACAATCTCGCAAAAATAACCAATGGGTTGTATAATTCTGCGCAACCTAAAAAAGCTCAAGAAAAAAAAGCCTGCTCTACTTCTCAGAAAAGGGAGAAGAACAAAAACCACTAGGGCTTAGCAAACAGGGTTTAGATGTGATGAGGAGCATACTCGCAGAAAAAGCTACGCTTGGCTACAGAACAGCACTCGTATAAGCTTGATAGCTATAAATATTTTTCCTACCAAGTAAAAATGTGGGAGGATGAAACAGTATATATGGTTTGACGGAAAATTTGTGGATTTTGAGAAAGCCACTGTGCACGTATTAACTCACTCGCTGCAGTATGGCAGTGGAATATTTGAGGGTATAAGGGCGTACTCCACAGACAAGGGCCCGGCTATTTTTAGGTTCAAAGAACATATAGACAGATTTTTCAACAGTGCAAAAATTTATTCGATAAAACTTCCCTTTGACAAAAACAAGATAAGCAATGCAATAATAGAGACGTTGAAGAAGAACAAGCTTGAAGAGGCGTATATAAGACCTTTTGCATTTTATAATGATGCGAACATCGGTTTGGATGTGACAGGCAAGAAGGTAAGCGTAATAGTTGCAACAATGCAGTTAGAGACTTATTTCAAAAACAAGGAGAAAGGCATAAGCTGCAAAGTTTCTTCATGGCATAGGATTAATTCCCTTATACTTCCACCGTTTGCCAAGGCAAGCGGAAACTACATAAACTCAATCATAGCTTCTCTAGAAGCAAAGGACAGCGGAGCAGAAGAGGCAATACTTACCTCAACACAAGGCTATGTGGCTGAAGGTGCAGCCGAGAATATATTCATGGTAAAGGACAACTGCCTTATAACCCCACCAGAGGAAGCAGATATTCTGCTTGGCATAACAAGGAATTCTGTTATAAAGATAGCAGAAAACCTTGGTATAGAGGTAACCGAAAGAAACATACATAAAGAGGAGTTATATACTTGTGATGAGCTTTTTTTTGCAGGAACAGCAGCAGAGATCACACCAATAACCAAAGTTGATGGAAAAATTGTAGGAAGTGGAAGTATTGGGCCAATTACAAAAATAATTTCAGACAAATATTTTGACATAGTGCATGGGAGAGATGCACTTTTCAAAGACTGGCTTAGTTTGTGCAAATAGAGGTTTTTGTCAAAGAAGCTTTAAGCTCCTTGTAAACTGATCTATCTCGCTGCTTTTCCATGGTCCTATACCGAGTGTGGTTATAGTTCCTGGGGGGAGTTCTGTAAGGCCCGCATCACTTACAAGCGCTGCAGGTATTTTTTTGTATTTGAATGCTTCATATAATTTCTTTAGAGAATCGATACTGTCTGCTTTTAAGACTATTTTTTTCTCCCCAGTTTCGAGCCATTTTTTGGCTATCTCGCTGTCCTGTTTCTCAGTTTCGAAATAGCTCATGAGGGACGCATGGGCAACCTGTGCTGCAAGCTTGCCTTTGCCCATCTCTATGTCTGTCCTTACAATTATAACCTGTTTTATTTCCTCCACACTTATATTGCCTGCTTCAGGTTTTTAATCTTTATCATTTGAGAGGCAAATCTCTTACAGAATGCTTAGCAGAAAGCCCACGATTTCAATCGTGGGATGAATGCGGAAT
>JBMFSF010000049.1:0-3566 GCA_049967695.1 Candidatus Micrarchaeia archaeon | reverse complement strand
GTATGCTGTAAAATAGGCTCTTGCTTATATACTGGTAATATGATAATAAAGGATTATGCTTATGGAACTTTTTGCATTGAAGAAAAGGTTGTAAAAGAGCTGCTTGCGTCAAAGCCTTTGCAGCGCATAAAGCAGATATCGCAGCAAGGACTGCCTGCAGAGCTTGATAGGTCCCGCCCTTTAAATTATAGCAGGTACGAGCATAGCGTTGGAGTCATGCTGCTTCTCAGGAAGCTTGGTGCTAATGAGGAGGAGCAGCTTGCAGGCTTGCTGCATGATATCTCCCATACTCCTTTCTCACATACGGCAGACATGCTTTTTGGCAGTTATGCAGAGCAGGGCCTTCAAGATTCGCTTCATGAATCCTATTTCAAGAATAATGAGGTAGAAGCCATTCTAAAAAGGCGTGGCTATGACACTTCCAGGATCTCAAATCCAGAGCTCTTTAGCCTTTTGGAAAGGAAGTCCCCTGACTTGTGTGCCGACAGGCTTGATTATTCCTTAAGGGATTTGGCTTATGTGAAACAGATCGATCCCAAGGAAGAGGTAAGGCATTTGCTGAACTTGAATGGAGAGATTGTTTTTGATTCTGAAGAGCATGCTATAAAATACGGAAAGCTTTTCATTTATTTGGAAAGAGAGTTTTATGCAAACAGGGATAACATTGCAAGGAGGTATGCTTTTGCTATTGCGCTTAAGTATGCATTGGACAAAGGCATAATCAGCAAAGAGGAACTCCTGTTTGGGGTTGATAAAGATATAATAAATAAGATTAATGATTCAGGCATCAGGGAAATAACTTCTATACTGAATGCATTGAGAAAAGATGATTTTGAAGTTCGTGAAGGGAGCCTTGAGCTTAAAGCAAAGCCCAGGTATGTGAATCCGAAGTTTTTGGATTCCGGCAGAATAAGCACTGCAATGGAGGCAAGCCCTTCTTATAGGGAGCTTGTTGAAAATTCCATAAAAGAAGACACTGTAGGATATAGAGTCAAAATAAGGGCAGGAGATGTCGAGATTGGCTGAGCTTCAAAGCCCTCCATTGAGGCATAATATTGATGGTTAATATAAATAATTTATAATATATAAATAATTTATGGATAAATAATTTATTGATATTATGGGAGAAGTAAACGAAGATAAAGATAATTATGACTTCAATGCTTTTGCTTCCAGACCTTTTGGCTATTACCATTTTCACGGTTATGGTGGAAGGCACAGAAGCATTTACAATATGAAAGAAATAGTATTCTTTTTGGACATAAACAAAAGCATGGATGTGATAGATCTTGGCACAGGCGACGGCTATTTCTCCAAGGAGTTTGCAAAATACGCCAAATCGGTTACTGCCGTAGACATAAACGACGAATACTTTGCAGAGATGGAGAAAGAGGGTATCAAGACAATAAAGGAAGACTTGTGCAAATTCTCCAATGGCTTATATGATCTAGCTTTCATGTCGAATGTCTACCACGGTCTTAGAATGAGCTGCAAAGATGCCTTCCTGAAAAATCTTGGAGGCATAACAAACAATTTTGCGATAATGGATTTCAATGAGAAGATGGATTTTGGGCCAAGGATAAGAGTAAGCAAGGATACTGTTATAAAGGATCTGTCTGAATACGGCTTTGAGCTTGCCAAGCAGAAAGATTTTGAATACCACTATCTGCTTGTTTTCAGCAAGAGGGTATGAAATGAACTCGTTGGCTCGCAGCTATAAAAAGCCAGAATCAAAAACCGCAATGCCAAAAGGCATACTTAGCATTGTGGTACTTGCAGAGCTGAAAAGGAAGCCTATGCATGGCTATGCCTTGGAGAAAGAAATAGAAAAAGACTTTGGGAAGGTGCTCAAAAGCGGCGTCATATATATAATGCTTAAAACGCTTGAACGCAGGAAGTGCGTGCAAGCAAGGGAAGAAATAAATAGTAAGAATAAAAAGATAAAAGTATATTCCATAACTCCGCATGGTGCCATGGTTTTATTAGACCATTATGCCATAATATCCTCATTATACAGCATTACAGGAAAGATACTGAGGGATTTTCCAAAATGACCGACAAGAAAGAGCTTGCAAACATAATAGGCGCAAGAAGCCTCCTGAGCTTTAGCTATGGCTTTCTCAACATACTGCTGAGCTTATACCTGCACAGCATAGGCTATTCTCCATTGCTAATCGGTGCGGTACTTGGCGGTGCGATATTCATAAGTGCACTGCTTACATTTTTCATAGCTATGCTCGCTGACCATTACGGCAGGAAGTTCATGCTTGTCACGCTTTTCCTGTTTTTCTCCATTGCTTCAGGGCTTTTCATGATTGTAAGAAATCCCATAATCCTTGCTGTGCTTGCTGGCGTAGGCAGCTTTACTGGTTCGGGAGGCGGGCCGATAGGTTCCGGCGGGCCTTTTGGAGCAGTCCAGACCGCACTAGTAACCGAGTTTACCGACAGGGAGAAATTCAGCAGGATACTTGGCACTGCCTCTGCCATAGGGATGCTGGCAAGCGTCGGCGGAGCTTATATGATCGCGATACTCAGAGCAGCAAAAGTGGACGTCTATCTTTTGTTCTATCTTGCTTCCGTGCTAGGAATTATTGCAATGTTCTTAACACTGTTTCTCAAGGACAATAAAAGCAGGAGCTCTACGCTTCTTCCAAAGCTCTCTTGGAAAAACATAATCAAGCTTTCAATACCCGCCATACCTTCCGGAGTAGCAGGCGGGCTTATCGCTCCAATATTCTCTTTGTGGTTCCATTTGAGGTTCGGGATAGGCGCAGGAGAGATAGGCTTAATATTTGGTACTGCCAATCTTTTCACGGTCCTTGCGCTTCTTATCCTGCCACATTACATAAAGAAGGAGGACGAGATGAAGGCAATAATAGGATCAAGGCTTGCTGCCGCATTTGCCCTTATGGCATTGGCTCTTAGCCCGTATCTTATAATGGCAGCGTTGTTTTTGGTAGTGAGGAACATGCTGCAGATGGGTGCAGTCCCAATAAGGCAAGCCTTTTCTATGGGCATTGTGCACGAGAGCGAGCGGGCCACGACTTCTGGCGCAACCTCTTTTGCAAGGACAAGCGTATCTGCAATAAGCCCTCCGATATCCGGGGCAATACTTGCTTCCAGCATAGAGTCTATTCCTTTGCTCAGCGGCGCAATAGGACTGCTTGATCCATTGCTTTACTACTTTTTATTTGCTAGAAGAGGGAAAGGAAGCTCAAGCAAAAGCGTTCCCAAATCAGATTGAAGCCTTCCAGCATTATGTTAGCATAAGCACATTAAATAGCAAAGGCCTTTACCATTTCAGAAAATAGAAATACTATGTATAACGCTAGCTCTTCCATGCAGAAATATATTTATAAGATTAACTAAAATAGTAAATAAGTAAATAAATTAATTGCAAAAGATCAAAAAGAAACTAAAAAGACCATTAAAGAGCAAGAGCATTTAAGAAAAAATAAAAATAAAACGCTTAAAAAATAAGCAGAAATGCCACTGCCCCAGTAACTCAGTGGTAGAGTGCTTGTCTCGTAAACAAGAAGTCGAGGGTTCAATCCCCTCCTGGGGCT
>JBMFSF010000048.1:0-3672 GCA_049967695.1 Candidatus Micrarchaeia archaeon | reverse complement strand
CCCACATCTGGCAACATATATGTTAATGGAATAGATGTCCATAAGAATCCAGAAATATTCAAAGATTGAAAAAGTGGTTCTGACCTTTAGAATGTTACAATTTCAAATCCTTCATCTATAGATTTTGCCAAATAATCAGCAATATAATCTACCCTAAAGTATTTTGAAAGCAAGTCTTTGTCTACATTTAGTATGTCTGCCATATATGCGCACGCTACAGGCTTTTCAGATGCCATTTGAGAATAATCTTTCATCAAGTTCTCGTTTTCAGAAATTAACTTTTCGCTCGGTCCAATCAGTATTATTCTAACTTGATTATTATTTTTGTTTTCTTCTGACAGCGTTGCCTTGCATATCAATCCAGGAACCAGTATAAGATTTGGATCCCCTGTTTCTACAACAATTAAAAGTTTTGCCATATTATCACCTTAATATCATATCGTAAGTATGCTATATCCGGCTTCCGAAAACTTGCGCAAGTACTCTCCAACATTTACTATTTTAAAGTATTTGGAAAAATAGCTTTTATCTAATTCATATATGTCAAGGCAAAGTTCGCATGCCATTGGCGTGCTATCTCCATTTTTCAAAGCAGCATAGCGCTTTGTAAGTTCTGGATCTTTTTCAAGAATTTGCTCTGAAGGACCCATAAATATCATTTGAACATCATTTTTGGAATTGCCTCCATTTTCCATAAGCTTTCGCCATATAATTTCAGGAACTTGAAGCAAGTTCCGATCATCAGTCTTTATAATAATAAAAATCTTTGCCGTATAAATCACCAGCTTACGCTTTATCAAATTTTTATATTAAATTTATAAATGTTTATATTAGCGTTCCTATCTGCTAAATGCTTTGCGTATATCAATATTTGTAACTAAGCGTTATTTTAGGTTGCAACACGCTTATATATTCTAGCGCCAGGCATTTTCTTTATGCTTTATTATTGAAGTATAGCATATAACCTTATTCTAAAGAAGAAATTTGATCTAACCCATATTTTATCGCTAGTTTATTGTATACTTCTACAGCCTTTTTGGCAGTTTCCAAATCGGGATTTAATGATTGATCAAAAGAAATTGCCACGGTTATAATGTTTTGCAGGGTAACTTCTGCTTTGGCTGAAACTAATATTACAATAGAATAAAGGTATGGCATACCATTATTTTCATGCATGACTCCCAAAGTGTTAAGGGTTTGCTTATTTATCTCTATATCTGCATTGTTAAGCAGCCGTTCTATGCCAGATTTTGTTATATCCTGCCCTGATAAGAATAATATTTTTACAGCAGTAAAATATGGTGCTATTTGATATAATGGAGTATCTCTAAAATCTTCAAATACTAGATCGCCCTTTTTGCTTAAATTTTCATGGAAAAATTCTATCCCTTCTATTAAAAGCTGCTGTATCCTAATCATTTGATCTACTAAGCGGGGCACTTCTTTTACTTCTTTTGCTCCTTCATTTTTATTATCTTCATTGGACATTTGTTTACCCTGTTAATTTATAGATTTAAACCTTCAAAGCCCAGCACAAAGGCCTATTGTATTTAAGTGCAAAGCTGTTATATATCCGTTCGGCTTCTTTTGCCATTTCCAGGTCAGGATCTACGCCTAGCGATACAGCAATGTTTATCAAATTCTCAGTAGTTACCTCTTTTTCAGCAGATGTAATAAGCAATATACCTAGTATATACACTATCTGAGCTGAATTATGTATTGTGCCTATATCATTTAAGATATTTCTATCTATCTCTATTCCTGCGCTTGAAAGGATCCTGCTCATAGCTGCCTTTACTATTCCTTTTCCAGATATAAAAAGCACTAGTGCAGCTACAAAATATGGCGACGCTTCATCCACTCTATCATTATATTTTTCCATGATAGGTAAAGCTTTAGTCCTTTGATCCTGCAAGTAGTATTTTAGGATATCCATCATCATTTTCTGGCTTGTCTCCATGTACTTTTGCAGCTCTGTGGTCTCTTTATGATCTACCTCGCTTTCTCCCATCAAGTCACCAAAATTCAACTTTAAGTATGTGCTACCGCAAAAAATATTATCAATTATTATTTGTGTTTTTTTAAACTTATAAATCTTTGCTAGCAGGTTTTACTCAACAACATAATAATAGGTAGTTGCTTAAACTATACTAAATAACGCAATGTATAAAGCACATCGGCTTGAAGCATTTACAATAAATATTGTTTGCCTCTGCTTGGAAATTGCAAGCTCTTACTCTTTTATATCAAAAAAGTAATCCCCTTTGGTTATTGCCTCACACTTACGTAAGTAATCTCTATAATTAATCTCAACTGTTGCCCAAATGCTTAGAACCGTAGTCCCTTGTGTATTTGCCAATTTTTCCAGCTGATATTTTTTTATATTGTTATTTTTAAGCAAACCGACCTTTACAAATTCGCTTGCATCGGAATTTATAATAAAATCTATTAAGGATATCGGAGCATTAGGGTTCTCTGCTACAATCCTTTCTATTCCTTCGCAAATTTCTTTAGCGTCGCTTTTGCTTTTATTATAGTTGTAATATTTGAAAAATATCTTTTCCAGCTCTTTTCCAGAAGTCTTATCGTTTAATACCACATTTCTATCTTCTTTGAAGGTAACCTCATTAATATTATCCTGTTCCTTATTTGTCTGCTTATCATTCAAATTAAATCTATTTTCAAACATATTAACACACTATATAATAGGATTTCGAATTTTAAATAATTTTTCGTTGATGCAGAATATATCTATACAGCATTAGCCTTTCTTTTAAAGGCAATTCTTTATTGTTTTTGCTCCAGATTATTGCTTTCTCATGTGCGAAAGGAGTCTTTGCAAAAAAGTTTGTACAGCATTCGTCGCAAATACCCTAACTATTCTAAATATAAATGAATTCATGGAAAGATATAATATAATAAAAGTAGATTTAGACATTGCTATAATGCGAAGGTAATATCTTGGCTGAGAGTAATGCAGAAGGCAATGCACTTATTATTGCCAATCCGGGCACTGGAAAGACTACTGCCCTTGCAAACAGGGTTGTGGAACTTCTTTCTTCTGGCGTAAAGGAATCGGATATACTTTGTATAACTTTTACAAACAAGGCAGCAATAGAGATGCGGAAGCGCATCAACGAAGAGATAGAGAAGAAGCATATAGATGCCAAAGCATACTTGATAGAGGTTCATACATTCCACAGCTATGCTTACAATTACCTTAGCAGCATGGGGCTGGGCTACGAGCTTGCAAGCAACAACATGCTCAGGTACTCTATATTCAAAAGTTTCAAGGATGACAACGCCTTTAATTATCCCTACAGCTATGTAATAGACACGCTCGTGCCGAAGGTCGAGAATGCCATAAGGTACCTGAAAAGCTATGGCATACTTCCGGAAAGTATAAGCTTAAGCAAAGCGTTAAACGAGCTAGAGGGGGCATACGCAAGCCATCCCCTTTCCAATATGAGCCTGGAAGAGGAAAAGATGTTCCTAAGATATTTTGTAAATGCATACAGGCGTTACGAGGAGGAGAAAAACAGCTCTGGCATTTACATAGACTACAATGACATGCTGCTAAAGTTCATAGAGAAGCATACAGAAAACAAGCGCTACAAGTACGTGCTCGTTGACGAGCTGCAGGACGTAAACGAGTTGGAAGCGAAGATTGCA
>JBMFSF010000047.1:0-3855 GCA_049967695.1 Candidatus Micrarchaeia archaeon | reverse complement strand
TAAATGCTCCCATCGGGATTTGAACCCGAGTCCCAGGCTCGAAAGGCCTATATCCTTGACCACTAGACGATGGGAGCATCAAAACGCATTACATTATTTTTATTTTTTATTTTTATTTCTTTCGATATACTGCTTGGAAACTCTGCCATTCACTGCTTTCTTATTATTTCTTTCTACAATCTTTATAATCTCTTCGCTTATTTCCTCCTTGCTTCTGCTTCCATCTATAATGAAGCAGCTTTTATCTGCTTTAGAAAGCTCCAGGAACTTCTTCCGGGCAACACTCAAGAACTTTATCTCGTCAAAGTACTCTGTATCATGCTCCCTGTTTCTCAGCCTGTCGATCGCAGATTTCGGATCTATGTCTATTACAAAGGTAAGATCTGGCTTTACAAAGCTTTCATTTGCCTTTTTCAGCCATTCCGCATCTATCCCGCTCGAACTTCCATATACTATAGTAGAGAGATAATACCTGTCTGATATTATTGTATAGCCTTTCTCGAGCTTTGGCTTGATAAAGCTTGAAACGTGCTCTGCTCTGTCTGCCGTAAAAAGAAGCTGCAATGCCAATGGATCTATCTTTATCTTGCTCCTCAGTATGCCATGGACAAACACCCCTATATAGCTTCTTGTAGGCTCATCGGTAAGCAGCACCTTGCCGTTTTTCTTCATATGCTCATAAAGGAGTTTTGCCTGCGTGGTTTTCCCGCTTCCATCTATACCTTCAAATACGATAAACATAGTAAAGCCTTATAATATTTTACAGCACAGTATAATTAAGTTTTGCAAAATTTTCAAGTCGTGGTGAAATGATACTTTCTGACTTTGACATAATGAACATGGTAAAGAGCGGCAGGATGTCTATAAAGCCATTTGCCAAAGACATAATAAGAGAAAATGGGGCGGATTTCAGGCTTGCAAATGAAATAGCAAGGCATGTGGCTCCAGAAAAGGATTTCGTGCTTGATCCAACAGACAAAAAGGCTGTAGAAAACAGCTACAAAATAGAAAAAAACAAGAAAGAGCTAATAATAAACAGCCACGAGCAAGTCCTGCTTTCCACATATGAAACAATAAGCATGCCGGATGATGTGGCAGGTTTCGTGGAACTCAGGAGCACATGGGCAAGGCACGGCCTTTCCATGCCACCTACGGTAATAGATGCTGGATTCAAGGGTACTGTAACGCTCGAAGTGTTCAACAACGCACCTTACGGTATAAAGCTTAAGCCAGGACTAGGATTTGCGCATATTATATTCATAAAAACAAGCAGCAAGGTTGCTTCTGCATATTCAGGGATATACCAAAACCAGAATGGAATACACCTGCCAAAAGTAATTTCCAAACCCAAACACTAAATGCTTATGCAAGCTTTATTTTCTTCTTTTCTCAATGCTCTGGAGTGCTCTGTTCAATCAATAAGTTTTTATATTTTGGAAGAATATAATTAAAAGGTTTTCTTGGATAAATTGAGAAAAAGCGAAATTTAATATAAATGGTAACAAAATAAATATGCAGGGATGGCAGAGTCAGGTCAAATGCGACGGACTCAAGATCCGTTGACTTAGGTCTGCGGGAGTTCAAAAAACAGAATAAATCTCCCTCCCTGCACATAATGTTAATTTGAATTAATATGGCGCGAAGTGGTGTTAATGGCTCAGGTAGAAAACGCTTCTAAAAAAATAAAAAACAAGAATTCTGATATTAAGGACGCAAAACCTAAAAACAAGAAAATTGCAAAATCAAAAATCTTTGAAATCCAAAACTATGCACAATCAGAGGAATTTACGAGCGCAGGTGCCTGCGGCGTAATGGTCCTGAAATACTTAAACAAGAACTTCCAGCCAAAAAAGGATTCAGAATTTGAGATATGGCAGGATGCAGTAAGAGGCAGCATATGGCATGGATCACGCTATGGAATAGCGTACGCACTTGCAAAACGTGGCGCAAAGCCGATGATATTCAGCAACATAACAGACGAAGGATACGAGAAGCAGATAGCCGTAGATGAAGGCATAAACCTGGATACTTTGCTTTCGTCCTTCAGAGAGGTAAAGGAAAAAGTAAAGGAGATGAAGATACCTGAGAAAAAGGTAAAAATCACAATAAAAAAGATAAAGGAAGAGATCAACCATGGAAACATACCCATACTCTTAATGAACCTCAACTCCATAGATCCATATCTGGAATCTTCGCCGCACTGGATAGTGGTAAAGGGCTATGATGATGACAGCATATATATAAACGATCCGTATTCTGACAACACAATAGCTATGGATCCAAGCAATTTCTCCAAAGGAATCGGCTACAAGGGAGAAATGCACATGATATGCGTAAGAGCACGCAAATAAGCTCTTTTAAGCCTTCATCTTATTCCTTTTTATTTGCTATTTTTTAATTTAATAATAGAAAATAAAATAAAAACCCTTTTAATGTTCAAATGCTTGAAAGCACTATGTCTTTGAGCATGGACTCGTCCATAGGCATTATCTCTTTTTGCAAAGGCCTTGAATGCGTAGCTAGATCCACAATATCATTTACGTCTTTCCTGTCAAAGCCGTAATCTGAAAGGGTCTTTTCAAATCCAAGGGATTCTTGGAACCTTGTAACAGATGATTCTGCTTCTTCTGCATCTTCTGCTATGGGCTTTATCTCGTGGTTCAAGGCAAAAAGAACCGAGGCAGATTTTCTCGGGCTCAGCTTGTGGGTATAGTATGCAGCGCGAGGGCCCAAAATCGCAAGACCTGCTCCATGAGGCAAGGATTGGTTTATGCCGCTAAGCGCATGCTCAAGCATGTGTATTATGTGTGTCCCTGCCATGTCTATTGCCATGCCTGCCATCATGGAAGCATAAAGGAGCCAATATGGCACCTCCTGCTTTGAATAGTCTGCTACACCAACAGGGAGCCATGTTGCTATGTTAGAAGCAGCCTCCTTGGCAATAAACTCGACATAGAAAGAGGAATCCAGCCTTGTAGTGGCTTCATATGAATGATAGAAAGCATCCAAGCTTGTATAAAGCTTCTGCTCTTTTGGAAGTGTTTGCATGTACTTCGGATCATCCACGCTTGCCTTTGGATACGCTACTGAAAAGCCCCTTTTTTCCTTCTTTTCAGGATCTGTAAGCACTGCATACCTGTCTACTTCAGTGCCTGTGCCGTGCGTAAGGTTTACTGCATATACAGGTATACCATCTCGTATTTTCAGGCTTCCGTAAAAGTAATCTAAAACTTTTCCTCCATTCATTTTGACTATTGAAGCAAACTTTGCCGCGTCTATTGTGCTTCCTCCGCCTATGGCAATTATTGCTTCAGAGGCGTTGTCCCATGCAGCAGATGCAAGACCTTGGCTTTCCTCTACTGTTGGGTTTGCAGTTATTTTATCATATATGTTATAGTCAATGTCTAGCTCTGCCAAAACGGCAGTAACATCGGCAAGCGCACCAGAAGCTTTTGCCGCAGAACTGCCTGTTGCGATAGTAGCTCTTTCAATGCCTTTAAGATCTTTGGCAAGCTTCTTTACACTGCCTTCTCCAAAATACAATTTCGTATTCTTGTATTCGAAATCAAAACCATCCATAATAATCAGTTAAATATTGATTTAAAACTATTTACAAATAACGCTAAAAGGCCAAAAATTTAACACCTTTTATAGAAAGCTGCGTATGCTGCACAGGCAACTCCAAAAAAGGCATAAAAAGGCACAATCTTAATATAAACCAAGAAATATAGTACTTGGTGAAAACATGGAAAACATAATGGATGTTGTCACATTGGCAAATGTATCAAAAAGAAATGTTCTTACAAGCACATTTCTATCAGGAGTTAGCATGCCAATTGGGCAGTATTCAATAAT
>JBMFSF010000046.1:0-4173 GCA_049967695.1 Candidatus Micrarchaeia archaeon | reverse complement strand
AAATATGGGGATAAAAACCTCAATTTGCGCTGGTAAAAATTGATTTGGCGAATTGGGTTAGGTAAAAAGTTAGAGACTTTGCTACTCAAAGTGGCTAAGTTAAGTTTATAAATCTTGAAACAAATTTAAAATAGTAATTTTATGGCGTTTTTAATATCAGACTTAAAAAAAGCTATTAATATAATGCTGCATCCAGGCGAAGCTACCAAGGAAACGATGAACGTAAAGGAAGCACTAAAGTTTTATTATAAGGTTGGTTTGCTGCCGTTTTTGATATTTTTGATAGTTGGATTGATGGAAAGTATTATAATAGGATGGAATTATCATGTAGTAGCAGGAGTTATCTTTGGAAGCATGGTCTTTATTGTATTTTTAAGTTACTTAGTCATTATTCCGCTGGGTTTGCTAGTACAGGCAGGGTTATTCCATCTTATCATAGGAAAGCTTTTTTCGATGTATAAAGGAAGCTTTAATCTACCTTTTACTGCATATGTATATGGTACAGTGCCTTTTTTGCTTGTCCCATTGGCCCTGGTTCTAATCATTTTATTCGGATTTGCTTTAGCTTTAATAATTATAATAATGATCATAATGACAGTATGGAGCTTGATAGTATCTATAATAGCAATGGCAAACCAGCTCGGCATGAGCAAGACAAAAGCATTTGCTGTTATGCTTCTCAATGGGTTTATTGTTAGCTTTATTTCGGCAATTGCAAGTTCTTTGTTAAGTTTGCTTGCGCTTTGAATCTTTTAGGGCCCTAACCCTAAGTATGGTACTAGTTGCGTTGCAGCTACCGGGTTTTTGTGATGGTAGAATTCAAAATTTGGAAGGCCTCAAAAACTGCCACTTCAGCAAAAAGTTGTTGCACTTATTTTAAAATCAATATTTGAGAATATGCAGAAAGCAAAGGAGCGGCACCAAGCGCTGCGCTCTCTGCAAAGAGCTAAAGGTGCATGCCTTACAAGTTTGATTCGGATTTTTGAAGGAGCAGGAGAAAAAATGCAACAGGAATTTCTACAACACCTTCTTCCTTGCTCATGCTATCTTTGCTCAATATCAAATAATCTAAAATCTGCTTGAGCCTTTTGACCCTGCTAAATTGAACAGCATTCCTATATTTTACTTCAATGGCAATATGCCTTCCATTTTCCAATTTGTAGATAAAATCCAACTCGCTTTTGTCATTGTTATAGAACCTGACGAAGGTCTTGTAATGCTTCATCGAATCCTGTTCTTTTGTCTTGATGAGATGGTCCAGCACCACCTCCTCCACAACAATGCCTAATGACGAAGAGCCAAGCAAATCCTGCGTATAAATTGTACCATTTACTCCTTTGGATGCGGCGCCGCATGCATAATATAAAAAGATATCAGAAAAATATGCCTTGCTCTTTCTCATTTCTGACAGGTTCTTCCAAGCCCATATATGATTGAAAATACAAACGAATTTTCCAGCCTGCCAAAATAGTTTATTACGATAGCAGTATTCATGGTTATACCTCGAGCCATTGCTGGATAAGAAACGGATATTCCTATCCTGCCTATCGTGCTTTCTATTATCATAGATGCTTTTTTCGGATCTCCTGCTGCTTTGCATCCCGGCTTGTGGCTAGAATACCTTGCTTTCCTCAACCTTTTTGACAACATAATCTCTTATATAAGAAAAATCCTCAAGCCTATGCTGCACCATTGGCTCCAAGCTCTCCCAATTCCTTTCCACGCTATCAATTGCTTTCTTAAACCTTTCCATGCTGGAATCTATCTCTGCTTCAGAGAGCTTTCGGTGCACAATGTCCTTATTGACATATGTGCCTTTTCCGATAAAAAAATAAATATCGTATAGGTCTCGTTCCTTGTGCTTGCGGGTTGGAGACATCAAAGCACGGATTTTCTCAGCTATTATCTCTTCCTGCTTCATTACAAGCGCTACATATGGCCTTGCATCAGCATAAATAGGATTTCTTGGCAGTGCTTCTCTTCCAATGTAAAGCTTGCTAAGGGTAGAGATCTCAAAGCTTATCTGCTGGAGCGTGCTCTCCTTGCCGTTGTATCTCGGACCTTCGACAAATATCGTCGACGTTACTGTTCCATACTCGTTTATGTAGGGTTCTTCCTTGTAGCTGTGACTGTACTCCAGCCTTTTTACAGCGCATTCTATTATGGATTTGGAAAATTCCTCCGGGTTCTCCACACCTTCGGAAAGGGTAAAATCCAGATCTTCAGAGAATCTGTCTGAATTATAGAATTTTGCAAAGGCGGTGCCACCTTTTAGCACCATTTCGTTGGATGAATTTGCATATACCTGGTAAAGGAGCAGATCCTGCAAGTAATCCTTTTCGACCTGATAAGGGTCTTTGTATGTCTTGTACATAGAGAGAGCTTCTTTTGTAATCATGCTACTGTCCCTCTTTGACCTCGTCTGCCAGCATTGCAACGCGTTTTGCCAGGCTCTTGTTCCCAGAAAGCTCTGCGAACATGCAGAGCTTTTCTTTTGATATCTTGCGGCTTTCAATTACCTCTTCGGCATATTCCTCGAATCTGCCCAGGTAAAGCATATCTATTATTGCTTTTTCCGGCTCTGCTACCATTGCACCGTCTGCCTTTGCGTAGCCGTACATCAGCGAAGGCTTTACCTTGATAAATTCAATCTTAACTTCGTCTATGTAAACGGCATTGCGTCGCACAGGGGAAAGTACATATATTATATTAAATATCTGCTCTGTTATGTTGTAGAACCTTAAAGCAGATATCAGGCTTATATAAGAGGGTTCCACTATGCTTGAGGCTATCTCGTAGTTGCTGGCTTCTGGAGTATAATAGACGCCATTTGCGGCCCTTTTGATTATTCTATCTCTTTTAAGGAATACTGTAGTATAATGCTTTGGCTTGCCTATGAGCCTTGCTGCATCTTTAATTGAAAAGACGCTTATGCCATTGCTCTGTAATATCCTGTTGAATTCTTCGGTCTTCATAAAAAAGCACCTAACATGCCACATAACTAAACAACTAATAAACTAAAAGATATTTATACCTTTTGCTTAAATGTAATCAATTTTGATTACTTTTAAACATAATATAATTGTTTGCACCAAGCTTGGATATAAGCAATTAGACTTGCTTCTTTGCGATAAGAATACAGCACGCAAGCAAGGCCAGAGTATAGGTATGTAGCACTGTTTTGTGCATTAAGGAGTTTATCAAAAGTGCATCTACTTTGAGCTTGGGCTATATTTCAATGCAATAATAGGCTATGACTACAAGTCTTTATCGGATTTTTCCAAAAGCGCCAGCAGCAGATAAATAGGTACTGCGATTGCAGATTTCCCTTTCTCTAAGGTATCCTTTGAAACAATAATATATTCATCTATGCCCTTAACTGTGTATATATCATTTTTTGCTGAAACAGAATTTTGGTATTTTACTTCTATGCCAAGATAATTTCCATCGTCCTTTTTGTAAACGAAATCGATCTCCTTGTTACCATTGCCTTTTAGGAAATGCAGATATGTATTGTATGTGCGCATCGGCTCGTTTTCCTTAGTTTGCAATAGATGTTGAGCTATGATTTCTTCTGCAATAATACCTATGTTTTCAGAATTTATAACAGCTTCAGTATACTTATTTGGCTCTTCTCCAGCAATATTGGAGCCTACAGAATAATGGAGCAAAGGATCTCCAAAATACGTTTTTTGCATGCGCATCGGGTTAAGCTTATTATCAAGACCGTTCAGAGCTATGAATACATAAGATTCGCCAAGCCTGCGCAGGTATTCATTAAATGTCTTGGAATTCATGCTGACGTTAGCAGCAAGCTTGTTGTGCGATATGTTGCTGCCTATATGGCCCAGTGTGCTTCTAAGCACACCTTCCGCAAATGCCATATTTCCTGCTTTTCCTGCGCCGGAAAGCGTAGCTGCATCGCTTTTTGCATATAAATAAAGCTCTTCATATACCTCCTGGCCTATGCTAAATGCGGACTTACTTGGCAATCCCTGGAAATAGCTGTTTATGCTCTTGGGATAGCCTCCTGTGCGCATATATATGCTGAATAACTTTTTGAGCAAGCCTGCATATGGTACAAGCGCATAAGCCTTTGCATATATGTCTTCTGTGCTTTCTTCCAAGCTGATACGGCTTTCGAGAGCTTGCGTGAGCTCGTTCGCATAAACC
>JBMFSF010000045.1:0-4262 GCA_049967695.1 Candidatus Micrarchaeia archaeon | reverse complement strand
CCCCAAATAATATAATATATTTCGCCTTTCATTATATTTATGCCTTTTGTTTAATTGGCGTTGCCCAGTAAATCCAAGATTTTTCATACTAAAGCGTAAATGTTCTATGTTGCTCAATTTCATAGCTGAAAACATGAAAAAGAAGAGGCATTGTAGAGGTAATGCCATATCAGCAAAATTTTCAATAAAGCTTTTGGGGTGCTTATGTGTTTATTTATATATAAATAATGTATACCTATATATCAGCAATTTCTAAGATCTTATGTTGCCTCCATTAATCTGTAATTTAATAAACCTTTCAGCTATTGCCGCTATTTGTGCTTTTAATTCTTTTGAAACCTCGTTACTAAATGTATTGGCGAGTTTCTCTACATATCCTCTCTCTTGTATCATTTTGAAAGATGGTATAAAATTCATGTCATAAATAAAAGCAAGCCTTAGCATTACAATATCGTCTGCACTCTTTACATCCCGTATAGATATGGGCTTCCCTGCAATGAAATCCTCTAAAACCTTGTCAGAGATCCCTGAACCCGAGCCAAATATGAGTGGATTTCCTTTCTTTGATTCATGATCTGCTATCGCTATACGAAGTATATCAATTTTATCAGCGTCCCTTAAAAGTTTTGCATAAAATTCTTCTTCCTTATTAAGTCCATTTTTTATAGAAATTCCGTTGTGGTTCCCTATGGCAGTCAGTATTATCCTTTTTGTATGGTTTGAAGCATCTTTTAAAAAACCTTCTTCGTTAATAGTCTTGACACTCAAGTAGGCATGGTCTATATTCCTGTCAGAAAAGGATCCAAAAAGATAAAGCTGTGGAAACCTTCCTATATCATGGAATAAAGCAGCTGTTTTCGCTAGAAATACCTGGTGCGCGTCCAATCCCAAAGCTCCTGATATATATTCTATGTTGCTAACTACATTATATGTATGTACTATTTTTGTAGAGTATCCTGTTTTGAATCTTGCAGGATCTTTATGTTCAAGCTCCAGGAAATTTTTAGCGTATGAATTAAATATTCGCTCTAGATTGTAAAATTTTAGATCATAATATTCTTTTTCCTTTAAGTTAACTGCTATTTCAGGCATACAGATTTAGTGAGTATGGAAATATTTAAATCTTTTTATACTGCAATGCTTCTAAATTTAGAAGGGCTTAATCGATTTGCAAATTAATAAAGTTGCGAAATCTAAGAATCTATTAAAGATAGCTGCTTATGGCAGGGTTTTGTTTGTTGGTAGCGCTCTTTATACACAAAGTTTAAATATTATTTAGTGCAAATCTTAATCTCATGCATAAACGGTGAAAAAATGGTGAATGATAGCAGGAGAAATGAGAGCCGGAAGCTCTGCATATGAAATCTCAAAATCCGAGATTGTACAACCTAGTTCTTTAGGTATTTCTGGTGAAAGACCTTTTGTAGATACATATAACAGCCGTATAAAAGGCTTTTTTAAAACTGTCATTAATGACAATATGGCAGATTTGGAAAATTTTATGCGTTTTTCTATCAATTTAAAAAATGAAAACAGCAGTATATCTAGGATTACTTTACGGTCTATTGTTAAAAAAGGAGAAAAAGTACCTGAATTGGGCTTTACAGAAGAAGCAAGGCTGCCCCTAGGCAATGAATGGTCCAATCATGAGATTGTTTATCTTGGCCTTAATTCAGAGAATAGAAAAACAAACAATGAAATTATCGAAGAAGAAAGGCGCCTTCTAAGGCTGGCGATCTCAAGCAAAAACAATTCGAGCAGGATAAATGAGGTCCTGGAAAAAGGCTTTTCCATAGAAATAAATTCTATAAATGATAGCGATATACCTAATATAACAAGACTTTATCAAGAAGCTTATAATGGAAGTTATATATTTGAGCTTAACAATGAAAACATAAACTCTCTTGTAAGAAACCCTAACTCTTATACTGCAACAGCCAGAAAAGATGGAAGAGTAGTTTCAATAGCGATTGCGGAAGTAGCTACTATAAACATGCAGGTGAAAGTACCATACCAGTCAGAGCAGAAGCTTACTATATCTGAAATAAGCGATGCAGCCACTTTTAAAGAGTATAGGGGAAACGGGCTTTATCAATCATTATTGGAAGCATTATTTATATCATTGAAAGGCAAAGTGGATGTTGTATTTACCGAAACCAGGGCAATGCACATAGGAGTGCTTATTCCAACAGCTTGCTATTTCAAAAATTATGGTTTGCTTATGCAGCATTGCAAAATAAGTGGAGATAGGAACATATTACGAAATTATGATTCTCCGTATGAAGATTTGAATGTGTGGGGATTGATTTTATGACACAAAATACAGTATCATTGCTGAGGAAGTTGGTATCCTTCAATTCTGTTGCACCAAACGAGCTAGAGATAGGCAAGTTTTTGAGCAAAACCTTGCAGGATATGGGTTTTTCAGTTATCTTACAGGAAGTAGAAAAGGATAGGTTTAATGTACTTGCCGAGAAAGGGGAAGGACCTGCAGTCATGCTTTACGGGCACATGGATGTGGTAGAAGTTGGGGAGGGCTGGACATACGACCCTTTCGACCTTAAAGTAGAAGGTGATATCGTATATGGTAGAGGCGTACACGATATGAAAGGAGGCATAGTATCTATCCTTGAAGCAGTAGATGGATTAGATCCAAAAAATATAAAAATAAAAGTAGCTTTTGGAGTCGATGAAGAGCAGATCTCTTCAGGATCAAATGTTCTTGCAAATTCGGGTTGGCTTTCCGATGTAAAATTTGCAATCGTTCCAGAAAGCAATGCAACATCAAAATATGATGGCAATATAGGGCTACCGTTGATTGTGCTTGGAAGGAGAGGTAGAGTCCCTATATCAATAAAAGTACATGGTAAGGCCGCACACGCAGCAAAGCCTGAAAACGGGATTAATGCAATTACAGATGCAGTAAGGATTGTAGAAGCCATAAATTCTATGCCAATAATATCAAACGAAAAAATGGGCTCTGGATCTGTATGTGTGCTTTCGATAAACTCCTCGGCAAAGTCCCTTACGGTTCCAGAAGATTGTGAAATTTTAGTAGATAGGCATTACGTGCCTCCAGAAACAGAAACACAAGCAGTAAACCAGATTAAGGGCATTATCTCAAGCCTTGGCTTGAAAAGCAATGTAATAGTGGAGCCTATTAAAAGGCCAACCCCCTTCCTTATACCATATATGACGGATGAGCACCATCCTTACGTGGAAAAGCTTGCCGAATTCGTAAAAGAAAAATATGGAAGGGTAGAATATGGTTATGGAATGTCGGTAGCTGATGAAAACTGCTTTGGAGGCAGGCTCGGAATACCTACTGTTGTGATAGGTCCAAAAGGTGGCAATCCACATTCTGTAGATGAATGGGCAAGCATCAGCAGCATAGAAGAAGTAGCGGCACTTTACAGAAGATTCTTGCAGTGGCTTGGATAATTTTATTTTTGTGGTTGAAATTAATAAATTAAACTAGAATGATTAAAAATAAAAAAATAATAATCGAGATCAGACAAAATATAAAAAATTTAAGCAATTCTTAACGATACTTTTCAAATTCTTGGCTTGAATGGTCCATATATCCCTAACTCCCTTCTTAGCTCAGATAAATGCTCGGCAAATTTCCAAGGATACTCAAGCTCATAATCAAAAAACTTGAATATAAGGAAAACTTCGTAAATTTGCAAAAGCGCTTTGTCTATTTCTTTAAGAGTTAGCCCACCGACTTCGGCAATATTATTTTCTTTCATCATTTTGCGCTTTCTTTCAAGATTCCCTGCCAGCTCTTCAGCAGCCCCCATTTTTAGCGTTATAACAGAATTGCCTATTTCTACTCTTACCCTTTGATTTATAAGATCTTTGTCTATATCTATGAACGGATGATCTTCGTCTACTCTTACCGTTTTATTTACAAGATCGTTGTCTCTATCTATGAACGGATGATCTTCGACTACTCTTACCTTTTTATTTACGAGATATTTGTCTCTATCTATGAACGGATGATCTTTGTCTATATTTATGAACTCATCATTATCTCTCCTATTCTTTTGGATTTCCATAATATCACATATGAAATTATAATATTAGTTATATATAAATGTTGTTATGCTGTTGGCTTTGCTGATTTGGTGTGTTTATAAAAATTTTTGCATTTTCAAGATTTTTTATAAACTATACGTTTCTTGCAGTGCTTTAAATGCTATAACGGTGTTGTCCAATAATTAGTGTAATTCTACTATTCCGAAAGTTATAAAAGCCCG
>JBMFSF010000044.1:0-4869 GCA_049967695.1 Candidatus Micrarchaeia archaeon | reverse complement strand
GCACCCGCGGCCTTCCGCTTGCAAAGCGGACGCTCTACTACTGAGCCACGAGCCCATATCTAATATATTTTGTGATTTGATTTTTATTTCTTTTGATTTGTTGTTGTGTGGCTGAAGAATTTAAAGCTTTAAAATTTTAAGGGGAATATATTGAATATTTAGCCACAAAAAGTGTAAAAATCATAAGCGGTAACTGTCACCGACTTTAGGCACAAAGGCCTCGTACTTGCTTGAGATATCATCCCTAAATTGCATAGATTTTTCGTATTCGCCGTGGACTATGAACACCTTCTCCAGCCCTTTTATCTTCTTAAGTAGCTGCTCCAGCTGCCTCCTATCTGCATGTGCAGAAAGATGGTAGTTTTTTACTAAAAGCTTTATCTCTACTGTCTTGTTGTCTATCTTTATCTCTTTTGCTCCATTAAGTATCTCCCTTCCTAAGGTTCCTTCAGCTTGGTAGCCTACAAAGAAAAGGGCATTAAGAGGATTCTGCGCCATTTTCGAAAGGTAAGAAAGCGCCGGGCCGCCAGTCAGCATTCCGCTTGTTGTTACTATTATAGCTGCTTCCTGAGAGTTGATTATTTTGTTGCGCATCTGCTTGCCGTTTATTTCTATAAAATTGCTGCTCTTGAATGGGTCATAATCGCTCATCAGTATTTTCATCTGAAGCTCTTTCCTGCAATAGATTACATTGTATCTGTGTATGCGCAAAGCCTTCTTTATCATGCCGTCTATGTATATCGGCACCTTTGGTATTACTCCAGAATTCATGTAATCATCAAGGATCAAGAGCACTTCCTGTGCACGCCCAACGGCAAAACTGGGTATTATTACCTTGCCGTTTGCCTTGATGATCTCTTTTATATCTTTAAGCATATTGCTTACTGTTGTCCTTTGTGGAGGGAAAATATCATTCCTGCCTCCATAAGTACTTTCCGTAATAAGTACTTGCGCATTTATATTTTCAAACTTGGCAGGCTCAAGCAACTTCGTTCTTGCCAGATTTATATCTCCAGTATAAACAAGGGTTTTGTCTCCCTCTTTTACGACTATATATGCGCTGCCAATCGTATGCCCAGCAGGCTCGAACCGTATAGTAAGATCCTTGATTTTTATATCTTTTCCATATTCTATTACTAAATAAGATTTGCTAAGTGCCTTGAGCCCTTCCTTGGTGACGTTCTTTGGATTTGATATGCGCATATAATCGCTTATTAAGACATCTGCCAATTCCTTTGTAGGTTTGGTGGCGTAAACCTTCCCTAAATAGCCTGCTGTAAATATATGCGGCAGGTAGCCGCAATGGTCAAGATGCGGATGGGATATAAATATGCCATCTATTTCCTTAAGCAGAGAATCGTCAAATACAGGGTAAAGCTCGGTTTCACCAAGCATTACGCCAGCATCTAGCAATATCTTTGTAGAACCGTTTGAAGATGCAACCATTATGCAGCTTCTGCCAACTTCTTGTTGGCCTCCGAAAAATGAGATTTCCAAATTTATCACTTACTTATTATTTTATTAATATTCTTTATTATTTTCTGTTATTTATTTATATGTTAATATATTCATTTTATGATTCGTTTTATACTAATTCAAATTTGTCTTCTGTTATATATTTTGTTTAGCTAAAATCCTTTGTAGCATAAGCAGAGGAAGAGGAACTTTCAAGCTTAATAAACTTAAAAATTAAACAAAAATTTACAATAAAAAATGCATGATAAAAAATTATTCTTTCACTTTCTTCTTTTTTATTACTGCGATGTCTTCCAGATTCACGTTCTCTATAACTGGAGCACGTTTTTCTTGTTCATCCGAATTATTGCGCTTGTATGGTTTACCTTTGTTTTCAGATTCTCTTCTTTCTTTTGAATGGTTTATTCCAAGGACTTTCCTAAGCTTTGCATATGAATCGTCCAGCTTTGCGTTAATTTCATCCAGTGCCTTTTTGCTTTCGTTTATCTTGGCCTTGTAATCTTCAATATCCTGATTTATTAGCTTGCTCTTTTTTTCAAGCCTGAAGTATTTATATACTTCGTTAAGGTCTTTGTTTACAGAGGATATTTTCCTAATAAGATTTTTCTCATCGTCTAATGACTTTGCTTCAGTAGAGATCATAAATTCAAGTTTGCCTCTTGCACGCTTCAGCTTAAGTAGCTGCCTCTTCCTATCATTAATGCTCTCTTCAGATGCAGAAGCCATTTTTAAAAGCTGCTCTACAGCTTGCTTTTCAGTCTCCTTGTAGCGGAGTTTTCTGCCGTACTGGAACAGATTGTTAAGAATCTCCGTCCTGTCTTTTTTGAGCTTTGCTATGTCATTGTCAATGGCTTGAGCATCAGCATTGTTGGATTCCTGTGCCAACTCATGAAGGCTTTTTGGATGATCCTGCCTTTTAGCCTTCGAGTCAGACTCGTGCTTATCGGTACCCTGCAAAAGAGGTTCTGGCTTACTTGCCTCGCTAACTTCTATCTTGCTGTTTAGCCTCTTGCGCTCTGCATCATTTATTTCCTGCTTCTCTTCAATGGCCAAGATTAATCTCCTTTTTGAAGTTTAAATATTATAATTAGCAATACTTACTATCAACCAGAATTAATATTATTTCTATAAACATTTAATAAATTATCTGTAACTCTTGAAATTTCGTAAGATTCTGCTGTTTTATATGCTCTTTTATATGCATCAATATTATTTATAACTTTGCTTATTTTATTTGCACAATCCTTTGGATCGTTGGGCTTGAACTTTTCTCCATTGACTCCATTTTGTATAATCTCCTTAAGCGCGAATGCGTCTGCACCAACAACCGGCTTGCCTACTGCCATAGCCTCCAGGGAAACCATTCCCTGTGTCTCAAATGTAGACGGTATGCAGAACAAATCCGATGCTGCATAGTATTTAGGAAGGAGGGAATCTTTTATATAGCCTACAAAAGATACCTTGCGGGTAAGCTTATATTTTATCGCAAGCTCCTTGTAATAATCTTCTGCAGGACCTTTGCCTCCTATAACTATTTTTATATCATCATCAAGATATCTCGCAGCTTTTAAGAGAGTCTCAAGCTTTTTCTCTTTGCTTAGCCTGCCTACATACAATACCAATTTTTCTGTTTTGCCGTTTATAAGCTTCTCCCTTATTTCCTTGCCTTTGACATGTGGATTAAATCTTTTAAGGTTTATCCCATTAGGAATTACAGTTACATTTTGTATCTGCTCCTTTTCAAGTACGTCTTTTACGATCTTGGTTGGTGCTATGGTCTGGGAACATTTATTATAGAAGAACCTAGCATAAGGCCAACTGAACTTGTCCAAGGACATCCTCCGCGAAAAATCCCAAAGATATTCTCTCATTACAGTCTTATCTGTAAAAAACGTGTGAAACGTACTTATTGATGGTAGCTTGTTGAATTTAGCTGTGAGAAGGCCGGTAAAACCCATAAAAAATGGTGTATGCAGGTGTATTATGTCTATATTTAAAAGATTGAATCTGATCAACGAGTTTATTGGAAGTATGGAAATATTGTAATCAGGATATTTCTTAAACTTCATTCCTTTGTCTATAATGACGTTTTTTATTCTTATGTTTTTCAAACTACTATTGCTTGACGCAAATATGTAAACAGTATTTCCCTTCCTTTCAAGCTCCTTTTTGAAGTTTAGCATTGAAGTTACAACGCCATCTGTCGAAGGCAAAAAACTGTCAGAATAAAAAGCAATATTCAAAGATTTTTGCATGCAATTTATACCTTTAATAGTTTTTTACCTTAGAACCACAGCCTTCCCTCCTATTTTGGCAATTTTTTCCTCTGCCTTCTTTGAAAAAGCTGCGGCTTTTATTTCCATTGGTACTGAGAGCTCTCCATTGCCTAACACTTTATAATTGCGGAGCTCGACAACTTCTTTTGCATAGTTTCCTTTCTCAAAATTCTTTGAGATATCCCTTAAGTTTATTTCCTTCAAAACATTTTTCTTTTTGCTTGTAAATCCTTTTCTGCTTATAAGCCAAGGGGTCTTTGCAGTAACGTAGGTAAATTTGTGCTTTCTGAATCCGGCATTTCCAACGCCGCCTCGATCTCCTTTTCCTCTTGCATTTTTAATATTACCCATGCCCCATCTTCTGCTACCTAAAAGCTTTCGGCTTTTTCTTTCGTGTCTGACTACCATTTTTACACCATCAAATTTATCAGCTCATTTATTTTCGAGCCTATATCTCCAAGTATCCTACCAGTTTCGTTTTGAAGCACCTTCGCTTTTTCTGTTGGAGGATGCAAATGGAATACAAGCTTGTCCCTAACATCTTCTACTTTAAGCTCGCCAGAAATCAGGGATTTTGCATTTATGTCATCCTTGTTTTTGGAAATCAGCTTTTGGAGAGACTCTTCATTTACCTCTCCGTAAGCGACGTACTCGTAACACTTCTTAACCATACCCAAATATGAAGGTGTTAGCTTTATTATAACACAAGAATTTGGCTTTTTTAGTTTCAGTCTTTCCAGAGTTTCTTGAATGTCTCCTCTAACACCAACTCTTCCCCTTGTCCTAACGACAGCTATAAGTTTATTTTCTTCGGTCATGTGAATACACGTAAAATAAGTATTTCATAAATATTGTTGTTTTGGTCTTAAAACTATTTAATACTTAACGTTTTTCTTTAATATATTAAGCGGTTAATTATATATTATTTGCTCTTATTGGATAATTAAGCATATAAGTATTTATACTTTTTTATCTTAACAAATGCAATTAAGAATTATGCTTTGATGAGCACATATATTTATATATTATACATATTTTAAATCCCATACAATAATAGGGTAAATCTTTTTAGAAGTGGATCCAAGTTTTCTATTCGCAAATTAACTTAATCATTATA
>JBMFSF010000043.1:0-5549 GCA_049967695.1 Candidatus Micrarchaeia archaeon | reverse complement strand
TTCTTCCAAGCTGATACGGCTTTCGAGAGCTTGCGTGAGCTCGTTCGCATAAACCTTAACATCATCTCCAAGCGCTGCAAAAAGCCATGTTGCTTCTTGCTTTAAAAGGTCCGACATATGGCTAATCTCTCCCTTGATATTTGGATTGCTGCCTGCATAATCCAAATTTGCAAAAACTGAAATCAGGCTCTTGCAGAAATCACCGAAAGAGAGCGTATGCATTATGTATGTATTCCCCTCAGTGCCGCGGCCGGGCATAAGCTCCTGCCTCAGGACATGGGCCAGAGAACCGGTAACTATGGTAACAACATTTTTGAGCATGCCCTCGTTTGCCAATGCCTGTATGGTCTTCTCCCAACCCTCTATACTCTGCACTTCATCAAGCATTACATATTTAGTCCCAAAGCTTATGTAACCCAAGAAATCATCCAGCATGTTCCGCAGCTCTGTCGGGCTTTTTATTCCATCCAAAGAATAGTAGAAGATGCTTCGCTTGTCCGCCCTGGCTTTGAGCAGATCAAGTATCAGGTTTTTCAGAAACATGGTCTTGCCAACCCTGCGCGGCCCTTTTATTATGTATATACTTCCAGGTTCAAATTTCGGGACATGTCTTTGGAATTTGAAAACCCCCGACCGGAGCATTAACAAATCCCTGTCAGAGCCTGCAAAATCCTTTCCTAAATTCCACCATGGATTCATTCTTGCGATATCTTCTGGTTTTGCCATATTAATAGTTTTGTGCATTTTTGTGTAAAATATTACATGAAATCTTTATATCGTGATTGCAAACTGCACCAATAAGCCTAACAAACGCTATCCATAAATGTTATTTGCCTGTTCCTTGAAAAAAGGGCTTGGGGTTTTGCATTTATTCTAACAAAGCAGGATTGCAAAAGTTGTAATAATATAATAAGCAAATTTAAAATGCAAAAATGGTGTTTGAATGGAACTTGACGAGATAGACAAATACATAAAAGAAGGCGCAACGGCAAGGCTTAACATAGACAAGAAAAATGTTTACGAAGCAGGAAATACAATATACAAAAGCATGAAAAATGGCGGAAAGCTGCTCATAATGGGCAATGGAGGATCTGCAGCAGATGCACAGCACATTGCCGCAGAGTTTGTAGGAAGGTTTCTAAAGGAAAGAAGGGCTTTGCCTGCCATGGCTCTTCATACCAACACTTCATCCATAACTGCAATAGCCAATGACTATTCTTATGAAAAGGTATTCTCAAGGCAGATAGAGGCTTTTGCAAAGGCAGGAGACGTAGTGCTGGGAATATCCACGAGTGGTAATTCCAAAAATGTAATAGAAGCCATGGAAACTGCAAAATCACTTGGCTGCACCACAATCGCGATGACGGGAAGATCTGGAGGCAGGCTTAAGGAAATAGCAGATATTGCAATAAAAGTTGACAGCAATTACACTCCAATAATACAGGAAATGCACATAACCATAGGCCACATAATATCCAAGATTGTAGAGGATCTTGTAGTAAAGGACGAAAGTGGTGACAAGCCATGAAACCTGCACTTTTCATAGACAGGGACGGAACGATAAACTTCAACTGCCCATACTGCAAAAGCCCTGCCGAAATAAAAATTTACAAGGATGTCTATGGTCCAATTTCACAGCTATGCAAGTACTTTTACATAATAATTGTCACAAACCAATCAGGGATTGCAAGGGGCTATTTCACTGAAAAGGATCTTGAAGGAATGCATGAAAAGATAAAAAGGCTTATAGAAAAGCATGGTGGAAGAATCGATGCCATATACTATTGCCCTGATATGCCGGAAAGCAAATCCCTCTGCAGGAAGCCCAACACAGGCATGATAGACAAGGCAAGAAGGGATTTTGATATAGATATGTCCAACTCTTTTGTGATAGGGGATGATTACAATGACATGGAGCTTGCAAGAAGAATTAGCACAAGGTCCATATTCTTGGACAGGTCTGGCAAGAACAATGCAGAAATAAAAAGCGATTATAAAGCGAGAAACTTCAAAGAAGTGCTAGAAATCGTGGCCAAGGCAACTGGCTTGGGGCTTGCCAAAGATGCCAATAGAAAGCAATAAGCAGGATTAAAAGGTTCTACACAAAAGTTGCCAGCATGTAGAGCTAAGGCTCAGAAGGTTATCCTTTTCTCTTTCATATCCTCTTCTATTTCTTTAAGATCCTTGAATGAGTCTATAGATTTCATGTAGGAATCAAGGTACTTCATCCCCAGCAGCCTTCCTTCCTTTGCAAGGTTCTCCAGCATTATTTCAAGGCTTCCTTTCTCTGGCAGCAGCTTGAGTGCATCCCTGTGCATGAGGAGCATGCCTGCATTCATGAAGTAGTCTTTTAGCACAGGTTTTTCTTCAAACCTTTTTATAAGGCTTCCTTCTACCACAGCAACCCCTTTGTCGCTCTTCAATGGCACAAGCGCCGCAACGCAAAGCACGTTTCCGGAAAGTTCCATTTTTCTTATGTCTATATTTGTTATGTTGTCGCCATTTATCACGAAAAATTTTTCCTCCTTCTCCAGCAGTTCCATTGCATTTCTTAGCGCATATGCAGTGCCTAAGCCTTCAGGCTTTTCCTGCACTATCTCTATGCTGCTGCCGAAGCCCATATTGCTTTCCACATACTCCTTTATCTTTTCTGCTTTGTACCCAGCAAGTATTAATATGGAATCTATGCCTATAGATTTGAGCCATCTTATCTGCCAATATAATATAGGATGGTTATTTACCTTGACCAAGGGCTTTGGCAACTCGTCAGTCAAAGGCCTAAGCCTCTCCCCTCTTCCGCCACCAAGTATGACTGCCTTCATTCAAAAACCTTTCTTAATCCTCTATATATATTATCCTACTACCGAATGGTTCAAAAGAGAATTTTATTTCCTGAAGTTCTGGAAGGGCGTTTTTAATCCTTTCATGATATTCCTTCTTTGCGTAGAAAAGCATGAAGCCTCCACCTCCGGCTCCTATGAGTTTGCCCCCTTCTGCGCCGTTCCTCATTGCAGTATCATACCATTCGTCTATTTTCGGATCTGTTATTCCATTTGCAAGCCTTCTTTTCAGCTTCCAGTTCCTGTCAAGCAGGCTTCCAAGGCTTGCATAATCGCCTCTTGCAAGAGCTTCATAAGTTTCGTATGTTATGTTTTTCATCTCCTCATACTCCTTGATGTGCTCTCCCACTTTCTGCTGCTGCTCTGTATGTATTGTGCTAGATTCCCTCTGCCTTCCAGTATACAATAATAAGAGGTTCTCTTGAAACTCCTCCCTCGCCTCCTTTTTGAGGAGTATTTGCTTGACATTAGTACTGTCGTCAGGGAAGAACTCAAGCAGGTTCATGCCTCCATAAGCAGCCATATAATGATCCTGCTTGCCTCCAGGTTCTTTCAGTATCTCTCTTTCTATTTTAAAAGCTTCTTCGGCAAGCTGCCTCTGCGATGGTGCTTCAGCCTGCCAAGCATGAAGTGCATTGAGCAAACCCACCAGGAAGCTGCTGCTGGATCCAAGGCCTGTGCCTTGGGATGGTATCTCTGTAATGCTTATTATCTGCAAACCACCTTGTATGCCCAGAAGCTTCATTGCCTCCCTTACGGTTGGATGCTGTATCTCTTCCACACTTTTAAGTGCATTTTCTGTCTTGGAATAGCTAACCCTGATCTCATCCTTGTAGAAGTTCTTGGCAACAGTAACGTAAATATACTTGTTTATTGCAGCAGAGATTACTGCACCGCCATTCTGCCTGTAAAATGCGGGAAAATCAGTCCCTCCTCCAGTAAAACTTATCCTTACCGGGGTTTTTGTTGTTATGAACCTTGTTCCATCATTCATTCTAATGCCTTTTTATATTATACAGGATAAATAATTGCCAGGAATTTCAAACCAAGCAAAAATCATGCAAAAAAACATTACAATATTATTGAAACTGATTAATATTAATACTTTTTTGATGTGCAGCAAAAGGCTCTGGGTTACTTGCAAAATGCTTGCAAAAACAAATGCTTGATTAAGGCCGTTAGCTACTAGAGTTTGTTGCATTCATATATGTTTTGTAAAGATATGACAATCCTTCAGGGAGGAAGTCAAACGAGGCGATCTTGCTCCTCGGAAGCACGGTTTTTGGGATCTTATATGTGTGTGTTATTGAATAAGGTTGTTCGTATTTTAAAGTCTGGCTGAGCCTTACTGCAGAGTAGTTTTGAGTTGCAATTATATACATCATGCAGCTTCCATCGCCTAGAATTTTGAAGCCAAAACTGGTATTTGTAAAATTTAGCCTGCTTGCATAGCTATGCTCGAGAAATATATGGAGAATGCTGGTGTAGTTTTGGTTTCCTGCAGCCTCGCCTGTTGATATGGTAAAATTTTGCTGGCTGCTGAAAAAGAATACACTTATGCTGTTGTTGCTTTTAAACGAAATTGTTTCGTTTGCAGTGCCTTCTCCTTCAGGGCAAAGGCTCTGGACGGAATAGAAAGGAGGGACTTCGAATTTGTCGGTTGTATTCTTTTCCAAGTCCTTTAAAAGGATTACACTCATGTTTTTGTCTACATAAGATATATTGCTGTATATGACATTGCTTATAGAATAATTGCTGTAAGTCGCGTTTTCTTCAAGCATGCCAAAATCTGTGTAATTCAGCATATTGACTTTGCCATAAGTGGAATTACTAGAGTTTACATTAGTGGGCAGAAAATAAATCCTATAGTTTTTGTAACTTGAATTCAGCCTTGCAATTAAGGTTGTGTATTCTTGCAAGGTAGACGTGTTTTGCAGGTATAATTCTACAGGCTTTTGCTTCAATACCGATCTGTTGTTGACAGGATATATTCTTATGTTGCTGGCTTTATCATTCAACATGTATATGTAATATGAAGCGTTGAGTTTTATTTTGTATAGGCCGCTTGCACCAATATTGTAGAAAGTCAGATTTGCATAAGGCAGTTTGGAAATTTCCAGAGGCGCAAAAACGTCTCCAGTATACCATATAGGCAAAGCAAGGAGCACAATGCCGATCAATGCAAGCACGCCTACTGCTGCAGTGCTTTGCCATGTTCTGCCTATTGCTGATTTAAGCCATAATCCTGCTTTGTGAATGCGCTTTCCTGCATCTATATTGCTTAAAAGGAGCGCAATTGCAGTACTTATAAGCATGTAATAGCCGATTATGGCAGCATTTATGTCTATAAAGTTGGCCTTTGAAGGCACAAAGGATAATGATGCAACCACTGCAAGAAACAATGTGACATAAAGCTTGCATCTTGGCGAGGCTTTAAGCAATGAACTTGAAATTATCGCAGCGAAAATTATTGCAACGATTGCAAATATGTAAGAATATCCTGCAAGCAGATTCATGTATGCTATTGAAGAAGCAGATATCATAACAATAGATATTGCTGTAGAGTCCGTTATATAGTCATTTTTTAATGCGAGTAGTATACCAAGAAGCAGAAAGCCTATGAACGTATAAAGTATGAACAAGGAATTATTAGATATAATAAAATAAGAGAAGAATATCACCATAATGGAAAGCCACACTAGCAAAAAT
>JBMFSF010000042.1:0-5695 GCA_049967695.1 Candidatus Micrarchaeia archaeon | reverse complement strand
TATAGAATTCGAAGTTAAAGAGACTATAAAAGAAATTGTAAAGCGAGGAATATCTACATTTTATTCCTAAATTGCCTGCAATTTCAGGCATTATAGCATATTCGGCAAGCACGCCATAAATATTATTGTAGATATATGGCTGGTCTTTTATTATGATAAAGAATGATGTATGGTTTGAGTAGATCTTATATACATTTGTATTCAAGCCATATCCGCCAAGGTATGTCTCCTTGGCTATAACTGTTGAATTTGAGAACAAAGCATTCTCTGCTTCTTTGTTTGGTGGTGTTATAAGCATTGCCAAAGGGCTAGTTGTATTGAATGTTTCATTGACAAGCAAGATAATGTCGCTTGAATTATTTATTGTGTAGCTTGCTTCCTTGTATCCTGTTGCATTAACATTGCTGGATATGAAATTTGCAAAAGGAGTCCCATTCAATGGGATTCTGCTGAATGTAAGGTAAGGTGAAACATAAAATGAGAGAGGATAATTCAGCGAAACAAAATAATACAATATTGCGTACGCTACTGCAAGTAGTGTTATCAACTTAAAACCCTCTTTTGCTTTCTTTTTTGTTTTAGCTTTTTCTAATTTGGGAACTCTCAGTTTGAATGTGCCGGCTATAAGTAACATGCAGATAATCACTATATAGAAGATGAGCATGCCAGCGAATATGTGCACAAAAGAAGCGCTAGCATTTGGCCCGTAATAGAGCCATGCGATACCAATTCCAAACATCCTGAGGAGGTTGAGGAGCAAAAAGAGCAAAGCGCCTGAGAAAATCCATGCTACTTTGTTTTTGGCTCTGCCTTCAAAGAAGTAAGCGACAGGTATCAGGAAGAAGATCAGGCCTATCAATGCCCCTATGCCAGCGCAGCTTTCTCCTATACCTATCGTATACCCATTTTCTGCTATGCTTGTGGGTGGAACAAAAGTTGCATTTCTATCTAGCTGGTGCATTATATTATAAACTAGGAGTGCATTCATGCTTGCAAAACCTTGATTCAATGAGAATATTGGAGTAAGAAGTATTGGTGAAGCAAAAAGTGCATATATCATAAGTGCCTTGAATGCGTTTATATTCTTTGTACCGAATACTGTTACTACAATGCTAGCAATTGCAAGGGGAAAGAGAAGCATATCCAGCCTGAACTCAATAAACATAAATGAAAATACATAGCGGAGATAAAAGATCGAAAGCATAAATGCGGCAAACAAGACCAAGCCAAGCGCAATATCTTTTGTTTGAACATCGCTCTTAATCCTGTTTTTAAACAGGAAGACCGCAAAGAGTGGAATCATTATTATTGGAACAATTATGTAGGTTGATGGATCAGTATCAAGTATGCTCGAAGGCGTGGCTAGAAAGGAGTTTGCGAGCATTATGATGAGCGCAATTTCAAAAATTGCTATATATGTTTTTCTCATTTCATCGTCCTCAGTCGATATAGGCTTCATCACTCTTCAGCAGTTACTCTATTCTTCACAGGACAGTCTTACTTGTTATTTTACATATATAAATCTAATTATTTTAATAGAAGTATGCCAAGAATAAAGTTCAGATACCTGCCCCATACTGCAGATGTAAGGTTCGTAGCATATGGAAAAAGCTTTAAAGAAGCTTTAGAAAATGCTGCAATGGCGATGCTTGGGGTAATGCTTGACATAAGGAAAATAGAAAAGCAAAACTACAAGCCCAAAACTCTTGCAATATCTGAATCTGCGAGTACGAGAGAGGATCTGGTCTGGTTTACCCTTCAGGATCTTCTCTCAAGGATAGACAAAAAAGCCATTAATGCTTATAGTTTCAGAATTATATCTCTTGAAGAAGGCAAAAGGCTAAAGCTTAAAGGCAAACTTCTTTTTAAAGATGTTGATAAAGATTACCATCTACTTGAGATAAAAGCAGTAACTCCTCACGATCTAAGGGTTGTAGAAGGAAAGAATTGGAAGATTTTTGTATTGGTAGATGTTTAGAATGGCAGGTTGGATATTGTATGTGGAAGTTATAAGTGATTCAAAAAGTAGCTAGAATAGTTAGCACCACTTAAACAGGGTCTATATAATTGCAATGCATAAAGCATTGGCGCCTCAGCATCCCTCAACAGACAACCTTATAGATTGCTATAACCCTATCTCTCTGCGTATCGTTTATGCTGAATAGCTTAATAAAATTGCTATTTTCAAAAACACTTTCCCCGCTTGCATTGCTTTCTTGGTAGAATATATAGGATATGTTATATTCCTTCAGAATTGAACAGTTGCCATTCTCAAATATCTGAAAGTTTATATAATTTAGCGTAGAGAGTGGATATGTATATTCATCCATTTCAACATATGGCTCTACAGATATTAATGTTTGCCTGTGCGCTAAAGTTGATACGCTTTGCAACAGCGAGTCATTGTTGCTTACGGCAAATATTGAACTTTCATTTGTATTATTTAATATGAACCTAACAGCATTAAATTCAGCATTTGTTATCCAAGGCAATGGAGATCTTAACCAATAATTATAAATAAAAGCGAAATTAAGGCTTACCGAAGCAATCAGCGCTATAGCTGCTACCTTAAGAATAATTCTTCTTTTTTTATACAGCCAAGATATTGGATAGCTCGCCAAGATACTGAGAATCAGGAATATATACAGGAATATCTTGTTTGAATCCGTGGGGTTTGGCTGTACAGAATAAACAGTAATAAATATCCAAAGAAGCAAAAATAGGATAAAGAAAGTTCTTACTTTTCCTGGTGCAAGTTTTAGCCCAATAATAGCTAAAATGAGTGGTATACCAACCATTTCTATCCAGTAGGTTATTATGTTGATTATTCCAAATGCTGCTGAAAGGAAGATATTGCTTGTAGGAGGGATAAAGTATTGATACGTAAAATGGTACCAGCCAGCGGCCAAGTTTTGGCTTGTCATGTATACAAATTGTGGGATTGCAATGCATATCAAAGGAATTGTTATAGCCAAAAATTCAGACACTGCCCGCCCTCTTAACTTTTTGTCTCGCAACATGTAGAAAAAGGCGAATAAGCCTACTAAGGCTATGACCTCTAGCGTGACAGGATGAACAAGCGGCAACGTACCTGCCATTAAACCTATATAAATGAGATCTACTTTCTCGAATTTCACTTTTTCAAATGCAAGCTCGTAGATTGCATATATAATCATAATCCCTATTGGTAACCCAAGGACGAAATCTCTTTGTGGCATAAGCATCTGATAAATTATTGATGTCCACCCACTTGCTATAAGCTGTGCCACGCTTAAAATAGCATAAGGGCCAGATGATTGGTTTAAACCATACCACTGAAGCAAAGTATTTAATGGTGGAAGCATATTGGGAATAATACTAGTAACGCTTGAAAGTGAATAGAGAAAAATTGCCATTAAATAGTCACTTCCAAACCAGAAAATGAATAGCGCTGCAATAGTCATAAACACATTTTTTGTAATTTTATAAGTCAGAAAGGCAGAGCCAAAAACAGCAGAGAAGAAAAGCATAAGGTCAGGAAGTAAAATAGACCAGCGTAAACCTAAGCCGTATTTCATTAGAACCGAAGAGTAAAAATCAGCTATGAACGGGAAAACATTCTTTGCATCTAGTGTAAAAAGATACTTTGGGGGAAAGTGTGTATAGATGAGAGAATTGCCTATTCCTATGTGATACATTAAGTCTGAGCAGATAGCAGGCCCTATACAATAAAGAGTGCCATTGCTCATATATAAAGAGCTTATAAATACTGCAGCTATTATAATGTAAACTACAAGAGACCAAATAATGATTTTTTTGTAATTTTCTGTGTCTTGTGAACCCTTCCCTTTGTTGAGCAGATGTACATCTTTAATTTTAAAAGGGTAAAATAGCAACACAGATATTATGGCAAGCAAGCCTATTGTGGCATAAAATAAAGTGTTAGTAAAACTGCCATTTATTGCATATAAAATAAGCAGTATGAAGCTCGAAGCAGTTATTCCTGTTGGGATCCCAAATACAAGTTTGCTCAGAAAATCCTCTGCAAATTTTATCTTTAGCATTGCTCCTATCCCGAAAAAGGAGGAAATCAAAATAAAAAGCAGTGCAAGTAACATATTGCTCATCAACTTCTTATCACTTAATTATTTAATATTTTATGTCTATTTTTTTAAATATGCCAAAAACACACATTCGAAATTCCAAAAAGCATATTCAAAATACGCTAAAGATATATCTAGTCATATCTGTAGTGGTCCTATTAGTACTCATGTCTGGTTTTCTTGTTTACTATTCTAATCCCACCATAAGAAATACTACTAATCATATTGTGCTCTATGAAAATTTTACAGGCTCAAACAAAACTTCTTTTCCTGTTCATCAATATGATCTAAACATTAATCATACATACATAATACCTAATTTGACCTATCCTGTAAATCTTAATGTAAGCGATGCGATATATGCCACACCAACAATTTACAACGGGATAATGTACGTAACTACGATGGGCAGCCTTAGAGAATTGGAGGCACAAAGATATGATAAGACAACAGGCAAGGTTATTGCTATAGATATGCAGTCAAACAAGGTGTTATGGTCTGATAATTTTTCGAACCAAATAATGAGTCAGCCTATTATTGCTGGAAATGTTTTAGTAGTAGCTATGGGAAACAACCAGGAGGTACCGCCCCAGTTTTACAATGAGAATAATGCAGTAATTGGGATCGATATGGAGAATGGCAAAGTGCTGTGGATCGATAATATGTCAAGTTCTGCAATGACTACTCCTGCCTATTTTGAAGGCAACGTAATTGGAGTCACAATGATGGGTGAAGTGTACATTATCAATGCATCAACTGGCAAGCTGCTGAATGCGTCTTACTTGGGGCTGCCCGATCTTTTGTCTTCCCCCCTGCTCGTCAACGGCACCGTGTATGTGGGCGGTTCTTATTCTATATTAATGAATAATGGTTTACGACAAAACTTCGGCTCATTTTTTGCCATAAATGCTCTGACCGGTTCAGTAATTTGGAAAACAGATTTTCCTAATGCAAGCGCAGGCCTGAATGATATTTGCCCAACTTTTCATGATGGAATAATTGTAGCAGCTTATCTTGCCGATAGCGTTTATAATAATCCTACGCTCGTCGCAATGAATGCTACAACTGGTAAGGTATTGTGGGAGCTAAACGAGACGGAGGAGTCAAAAATAATCAATGTAACACAGCCTCAAAACATTTCTGGATCTTTAAACTTTACAGAAAATACTTTGTCTCCTTTGGTATTTTGGGATGGGGATGTGTTATCTGATTCCAATTTTCTTGGTATATTGTTTGCAGTAAACATTACGACAGGAAAGGTTGTATGGGCAGTAGATACAGGGCAAAGTGAAGGGCCTCCAAACGTCATTGATGGCAAATACCTTATTACAATGAACGATGCGGGAGACCTGTTTGTAATAAATGCAACAAATGGCTCAGTTTTATATGATAAGCCTATCGGAATACCTCGCCTGGCCTCCCAGATTATCATTACTAAAAATTATGCAATAATATCCGGCATGAATGGGGATATCGAATCAATTCCTATCAATTTGCTCGTTTGAATTTTAGCAGATTTAGAGCGCTGGACTGCAGGAGCATTCCGAGGTCCTGATGAAAGCCAGGAGAGGGAGTCGAACCCCCCTTTGCCGCTCTGCAGGCGGCCGCATAGC
>JBMFSF010000041.1:0-5727 GCA_049967695.1 Candidatus Micrarchaeia archaeon | reverse complement strand
CCATGGCAGCGGCATTGATGCCCAATAACCATATACAAAGATAAAGTTCAAGCTTGAATCGTAAATAGTAAATTGTTTTTAGCCTTTATGGTTTTAAATAAAATATTTAAAATTGCATGAGTAAATAAAATAAGTTTAAGGCGAATCTGATGGGCTTAAAATATTATTTTAATTTCACGCTTTTTGTACTATTCGCATTTGGGGTAGTAAAGGCATCCAGTTTTGGCTCAAGTAGTTGCAATTTTAATTTTAATCTTTCGAATGCCTCATATATACTACAGAATTCATCATGCAGCGAAATTTCGCTGTTTTTTAGCAAAGGAGTCTCTAATGTCAATGTGTCATGTGAAAATTTAAGTTTTGGGGGTTCTTCTCACATAATTTTTGAAGGCTCAAACAATAAGGATTTCCTGTTTAACTGCACCTTTGCAGGAGCAAATATCTCTGTAGGTAACAACTCTAATCCTGGAATTATAAGCCCCAAATCAAAAGTTTTCAATCTATCATTTTTACACAATTCAAGCATTAGTGTGGGCTATATTTTAAACATAAGTGTATTCGAACCTTTTGGAGCCAATTCAGTTTCAGGGTTTGGTAAAAGGGTGGGGGCATTTGCTTACATCGTACCAACTTTCAACAACACAATCCATATAAATAATACCCAGTTGCAAATGGATCCGTGGTTTTCACAGCATATGATAAACATTTTTAACTCCTTAAATAAGTCCGTACCATTTGGGTTATACTGGATAAATCAGACTCAAATTTTCGAGAATATTAGCGAAAGGAGCTATGGTAATATATTTGGGTATAAAAAATTCATATTGCCAGAATATACAATAACAGTAAACTCTATTATAAATTACAATCCATATGCTGTAGAATACTCTTTCTTGGGATATGATCAGCTAGTAATGTATCTAATAAACATAACAAAAAATATTAATCTTATGCCTGTTTATATACAGCCAATTTATCCAGGCTTTAACTATAACATAATACCGAATAATGGAAAAAGAAATATGACGATTAAATGGTTGGTGGCCGTACCCCCACCAGACTACAACTGGAATTTTAGCGCTTATATCTATAGATATTCAACCCCTCTAGGTTTTATAATGAACCCACTGAATAATTCTTTGCCCAACGGTACAGCCATAGTTAAAATGCTTTCTTATCCAAGCCAGAATTGGAGTTTAGAGCAGAATGGGACATACATATACTATTTGAATTATACCTCCCAAATCGGCATAGGTCTAAATTCTTCAATAGTGCTGCTCCCTGGGTACATACCACATGAAGGCAAGTTTATTCAGGACTCAACGACGCCATCATTCAGTTATGGTCTTGGCTTCTGTAGTACGCAGTATAATTCAACGAACGTTGTTTCGTACATCAGCGAAAGCGGATTTTATAACATGACAAGTAAACTCTTACCCATATCCTCTTATGCCCCAGTTTTTGTAAACGCACCGTGCTATATCGGTGGATATATCATAGGGAGTAACATCTTAATAAACTGCGGGAACGGGTCTATAAATAGTACATACTTTGGCTTTATAATCAATCATGCAAAAAATGTAACGCTTGAAAATTGCAACATATATGGAAATGGGGTCTTAATAATGAACTCTTCTTTGATAAATATCCTCAACGTTAAAATCAATTCAACCTCTCTCGCAAACTCGACAGGACTAGAAGTGTATAACTCTTCAGATATTTTTATAAAAAATGTTACAATAGGAAAAGGTTTCTCTGAACCTTATATAGAGAATAATTCTCTAAACGTATCTTTCTATAATGCCACAAATACAACAAATAGTAGTAGCCAAAGCATGCAATCATTATCAAAAACAGGTATAAAGCTCAGTCAAAAGATCATTTTATACTCTGCCGCCATAGTGCTTGTAATAACATACATATATGTATTCTTTAAGATTCAATACAAGCCAAGAAAGTGAATGGTAATTGGAGGTAAATTCATGCCATATAATATTATTCTGTTAAGCATTGCCAATTGGATTTACCTGCAGTTCCAAACAGAGCAGGTGCAATCAATTTATTTTTATTATTATTTGCTTATTTTTATTGGATTCATACTATCTCTCTTGTTTAGCTGGAAAGAGATAAAAAAGACAATTAGGGGAGTAAAAAAAGGCACTTATGCCATTTTGGGCGCAGTTCTGCTGCTATTTGCTCTACTGGAACTAATTTTTGTAAAGCCAACGCACATGCTTTACAATGACGAGTATATATACGTAAGCATAGCCAAGATAATGCTCACAGAGCATCTCGCAGCAGTATGCAGCTTTTCCAACGCAACAATGTGTGTATCTGGAACTGCAGGTTTTATACACCAGCCCCTTGGATGGTCGTTCCTTCTATCCTTGCCATCTTCAATTTTCGGAGTAAACTTTGCAGTAGCCTATTCTATGGAGTTTGTTTTTGCACTTCTTGCAATAGTTCTTATTTTTTATGTTTCTTACCTTCTATTTCATAACGAGAGAACGTCAGTTCTAGCCGGTGCAATTCTAGCATTTACCCCTATTTTTATGAGATACGCATTAACAAACGTTCTAGATATCCCTGCCCTCACATTTTTGCTTTTGTCTGTTTTCCTGCTTTTATGCTATATGGAAACAAAGAGCACTAAGATAGGAATTGCATCTATTTTTTCAATAGCTTATATGCTTAGCATAAAAGTAGACATGATATCCGCCTTGGGGATAATATTTTTGATAGTTCTGTTTGATGAGCATGGGTTCGAAGGAAAAAACGCGAGAAGGGATCTTTTTAAGTTTCTTATATTGCTGGCTGTAGGTTTTGTAGTAATATTACCAGATCTTTTGTACATAGTTGCTGCTACGCAGGTTTCGTTTGGTGCACCAGTAGGGCAAAGCAATTTCGGCCTCAGTTATTTGAAGAGCAATCTTGTGCCAAATATTTTATTTTGGTTTGGAAGATATGACAGTGTATACGTAAGCGTATTCAATTCGTATTACTATGACGAATTTCCAATAACTTTCTCAATATTCTCTATTGTGGGGTTCTTCTTCCTTTTCCGCTCTAAAAAATATCGCTTGTTCTTTATACTAGCACTCTGGTTTTTAACAATTTTTGTATTTTATACCTCATATTATGCCGGAGGAGTGCTATACAGTGCTGGCGATGACGTAAGGTATTTTATAGATGCCTTCCCTGTGGTTGCTCTGACTGCATCCTACAGCTTTTTCTCTATACTTAAGTATATAGAAAATAGGAGTCATTTGTCTTACTCCAAAAAGCGCTTAATTGCTGCCTTTTTGTTGATCATTTTATTCATAGAAGCATTTTGGCTTTTCTTTAAATACGTCACCATTCCACCACTTCACATATACCCGTTTGCTGCAGAAAGATACGATGAAGCCCTTATACTCCAAAATTACCAAAAGATACCATCAAATTGTTTCGTTCTTACATTTAAACCTCCGCTTTGGTACATCTTAAATAGAGGAAACATCTATGCAGGCTGGATCACGGATCCTAGCTACATGCCTAAATTACTCAACATGTCCAATGGTTGCCTTTATTTTGATTACAGCGTAAGTTGCTATATAAATTTTACTGGGCCGCCAAATACAGAGCAGCAATGCAATCAAGTTGTAAAAACATTCAAAATGTATCCTATTGCAGAAACACATTTGGATAATTATTCGTGGAACATTTCAATGTACATCTACAAGATCACAGGCTTCAACAATACCAATTCGACATTAAACAGAGGATAGCTGCTACTTTTTATAATAGATATTACCACTATATTCCAAATTTATTATGCTTAAATTTTTTGTTTGGGAACTGTTGTAAGTATCATAATAAAGCGTCAGATTGCATATAGAAGGATTGAATGCCCACGACTCATTTATGTACCAAGGGTTTGGGACAGGCCATGTGCTATTATCATCTATATAGCTAAGTGCAAGTTTTGAAGGGATTATAATATAGGAGTCATTTGGTATGCTTGAACAGCTGGGCATAAATGAACCCGAATAATTTCCATTATTGTAGAAAAATGTCCCTTTGGTAGATTTAAAGCCCATGTAATATTGTACAAATGTATTAAGCAGCGTGGGGGCATATATATACGAGTTTGATATATTGCTGGCATTCTCAAGCTTTTCTGCTATCAATTGGCTATAGAGCATTGTATTGTGGTTGAGCGCATACCAAAAGTAATCGAGTGGGATTGAGCTTATAAACAGCAATATTACAATCGCTGCCGCTAAAAAGCCCCAAAATGCGTTTTTCTTTTTGTTCTGAAGTAGCATAACTCCCCTAGCAAGTACAAGCATTATAGGTATTGATATAATCACTGTAAATCTGACCAATCTATATATGGGGTAATAATGGGTTATGCTCATAGTCCCAAATTCAAGGTAGAGTATAGAAATTAATGCGAATAGCATCAGGAAATACGATTCCTTATCCCTTTTGTATACCAAATAGATCGAAAATAATATAACAAAATAGATGAAAAGTCCGACATCATTTGTGTTCAAACTGCTCAGCGAGAATATACTCAAAACCGCATTTGCTAGTCCAGACAAACCATTGCTTGCTACCTTTCCTATGAAATTGTAGGGCAGCAGGCCATTTACATAAAACATCAAGTCTGCATTTGTATAGAATATGGTGTTCGGCTTACCAGTCGCGCTGTAAAAGCTGTTTGTAAGATTAAATTCATAGAACGGTTCTCCTGTTGCTGTTAAATAGATATTAAGAAATCCCAGTATCACAATTGCCGTCGCTAATCCTAATATATAGAGAAAAGGCTTGTAATCTATTTTTAGGCTCCTCTTTTTGACGGCATCTAAAAATGCATATAAAATTATGCACGCAATAAATGCGAATATTGACACATAAGATATCGTATCTACCAATGTTGCCATAAATGCAAATATCCCTGATAGTATGTAATACCAACCATTGCGTTTTTTCCTTGCATATACAAAGAACAGCAGTGCTAAGCCTATATAAAATGCAGTCGGGCTCGGTACATCCGCAGTGCTGCTGTATCTAACTGACATAGGATAAATAGAATACAAAAATGCAGCGAGCAAGCCCGTTTTGGCGTCATAAGACTTTCTGCCTATCAAAAAGACTATTGCCACTGTGGCAACATAGCAGAAGACAGAATACATGCCTGCACCATAGTTATTGTATCCGAAAATCTTGACCGAAAGCGCAAGGGGGAGTATCATCAGGAGCCTTATCGAGAAGATATCGCTAAACTCCTTAAAAGTGCCCGATAATATAGAAGGCACAAGTGGGACATAGTTGACATCATCGCCATATATGCTTAGCCCCTTCAAAAAGTATAACGCCAAGAAAGTTGAAAAGGCAAGCAATACAAGCAAGAAATACCACTGGTACCTGTCTATTATTTTACCGATACGCATCAAAACCACATTTTACTTTGAACGACTAAAATATATACAATTAAAAAATATATACAATTAATAAATTTATAAGTAATGCTTGCTAGAAGAAGCTAAGATTATGAAAGTTTATAAATATTAGTTAACAATTAGTTATTGGTGTGTTCGATGAGGGGAGGAACATTTGCTGTTCTGTTTTTGTTCGGGATAGCTACTTCTCTTTATGCGACAAGCAACCTAACTTCATGTGTCAGCTGTTCTCAAGTTACGTGCCCAGCAGGAGCTGTTTGCCATAATATTGGTTCCTGTC
>JBMFSF010000040.1:0-6093 GCA_049967695.1 Candidatus Micrarchaeia archaeon | reverse complement strand
AAGCGAAGATTGCATATCAATAGCAATAGGCTTCATAGGTATTCGGGGAAACGTAAATACTGGCGTGCTTGGTCACAAGCTGGACTTAACCCAAGAAAAAGGGGGGCAAATCCGCACTTTCGAAAAGCATCTAGAAAAGTTTCTTTCTTATAAGGAGCATCCGGAACGCTTTATAGAGGACTTGCTGGCTGACAAAAACGACGAGCCCCTCTACGCAAACATTGCAAAGCAGATCGCTTTATCTATCCAATAAGTAGTAGATTATTTCCATTCATGCAAATAACAGTATATTATAAAGAACAGGCATAATCTGCTCTTCAAAAACTTCGCTAGGTAGTAAAAGAGAAGCATTGTGCAAATATAATAATTAAAATCTTTTGTTAATATTAAATAAGTGCTATTATGGTCAGGCATGAAGAGTGGGCAAAAAGCTTCAATGCAAAGAATAGCAAAATATAGAAATAAGCGTGCTGGAAGCCGAATACGCAGAAGGCATTTTTGACTTCTGGAAAGCTTTTGAAAGGGGATCTTCCTATAATAGATTAGAAGGCATATTCTTATTCTGACGTGGTATATTACATGGCAAGTGCAGTAAAAGAGACGATTGGAGGAGAGATTATCTATTTTATAGCGTAGATACTTGTAAGGTTGTGGCAAAGCGCCAGCATCAAGCGATGGCATGCAATAGACATGGAAACAGAGGCTCTTAATATATCAGTTTCCAAGGAATATAGAAACATAAGCATAAGCAGGGAGATGATAAAAACCTTGCTGGATTTGGCAGGCAGGGAAAAATATAGGATTGTGAGCCTTGAGGTTTATTCTAATAACCATACTGCGCTTCATCTCTACGAAAAGCTTGGCTTCAAAACCGCAGGCAGGATACCAAAAAGCCAAGAATACGAATGAAGAATATGCTGATAGTGTCATAATGTACAAGGAAATCTGAATAGGAATTTTTATTTGATTGGTTCTTTTATAATAGGCTATCTTATTTCCACGCTGTAGTGTATGCATAAAATAAAAAAACAAATTCTTAATACCTAAAGCATTAGCCCCTCTTGAGCGCTGCTGTCATGCAGTGGGCACCACCATAGCCTCCAGTAAGGTTTGTTACGTTTATCATGTATGCGTCTATACCATTCTGATATATTGTATGCTTGCTCGGAAAGAACTCACCACTAGATTTCAAAATTTCATAATCCTTTTTGGCTTCCATGAACAAAGCCTTGTACATGTAAGGATTTATCTTGGCCTTGAATTCCAGATCTTCCAGTACCTTCCTGACTATCCTAGAAACATCTATTGCAATTATGGTTCCATCTTTTACTGCAAGGAAGTTTGAAGCATAGGACATCTGTTCTAGCGTTGTAAGGCTTATAACATTGAAGCCCTTGCTTTTTATATAATCATAAAGGTTCGTGGTTTTTGGCACTTTTTTGTACTTGCCCTTTTCCTGCTTTATGTATATGTCAACCCTTGCCCTTTTCAAAAGAAGCCCAGAGCCTATTACAGTATTGCTGCTAGCGACATTGAAGTAAGTGTCAAGATGCATGTCAATCATAGGGTCTGGCTTTTCTGAAGGTATAAGTGGATGGTTTGGCTGATGCACAACACCAACTTCGTCAAAGTCAAGCCCTTTGGCAAGCATCTGCTTTACGCCTTCGTTGTTGGTCCTGTCTCCATTTCCCAAAAGCGCAAAATCTTTCATAGGTATAAAATCGCCGCCTTCAAAAGTGGCTTCCGGCTGGATTTCATATGCGATCTTCTCATTCATTATCTCCCATAGGAATTTTGTAAGCTTTGGCTCCCCACTTCTCTGCGGCTTCGACATCCTTGACATTACTATGCCTTTATCTGTTACAGCTTGCTGGTCCCTCATAAAATACAGGTTTGAAAGAGGATTATGCTCACTCACGTTTATTGAAACCTTTTTTTCAGCATCTGTCTTTTCGAGATGTATAGTAGGATGCATTATTGCAGAAGTAAGAAAAAAAGAGGGGTTATAAACGCTTTCGTTTTCTTCTATCTCTTTCTTGGTTATTGAAACTTGCGACGAATCTCCAACAAAATGCATCGATTCCATGCCCAGCTTGACCAGCTTCTGCCTTATTTTTGGATCCCTTTCAGCAGCCTCTATTATTGTATTTTCCAAGCGGGTTACCTCTATTTTGAACTCGTGTCTTAGTATGTGCCTCAGCATATCATGCTCCCACTGCGCCTTTGACATGTCAAAAGCTCTTTCATATAGCGATTCTTCAGGGCTGAGCAATCCGAAATACATCTCTATTCCGGGCCTGTGTACGCTCAACTTCCTTAATGTATCCCATTCTGCTTTTATTCCTGCCATTTTACAACCTTTTATTTAGCAATTTAGCTATAGTTTCTCCTCTTCTTCTTTATATTATCTTTATAGCCCCAGTAGAACATTATGCTAGAAAATATCACAATAACCACAAGGTCATATGGCGTTTGCAATATGTTCATTGGGCCTATAGGAAGGAAGTTCTGGTAAACGTAATTCTGGTCACCAAGCAATGATATTATTATTATTCCTATCAAGTATGTTATATACCAGAGATTCCTTTTTAGCTCTAGCTTCTGTTCCTTCAGCAGCAGGTATAACGGAAAGCCGAGAAGCATTGCAATAGCCCCAACAAGTGTCCAAGGCCATGAAGCCCAGTATATAAGAGTAGTAGCAAGTATAAAGCCAATAAGAGCAAAAGCCTTGCCTGCAGGAAGCTTAAATGGCCTCTTCACATTTTTCTTTGTTTTTCTTAATACTGGTAAAGCAAGAGCAGCCATGGCGTAAGGCACCAATGTCGTAATAGAGGCAATCAATGCAACATCCGGAAAGCTTGGTATTAATATTAATGTTATAGTAGTCAAAATTGATGCAAATACTAAAGAAAGAGCGGGTGTGCCATACTTTTTGCTTACATCATCAAGCCTTTTAGGAAAGAGATGGTCTTTGGCCATTGCGTAAGGTATCCTGCCCTGAAGGAGCACCCAAACATTGCTGCCACCCAAAGTGCTTATTACTGCACCTATTACAATTACTGCTACAAGTATTGGAAATCCTAATCCCCCAACTACATTAGAAAGCGGAGAAGAAAGATTCCCAACATCTGCCCAGTTGCCTTTTTGTATGCCCAAAGCCTGCCATCTTATTGCACCAACAAATGCTATAGAAATTAGCATATACACTGCTGTTACTATTACAACCGTAGCAATCATTGCAAGAGGAATATCTCTTTTTGGATTTTTTACTTCTTCGCCTGGTATTACAACAGACTCAAAGCCGGTAAAAGAAAAGAAGCCTAAGGACATTGCTAGCCCTACGCCACCAAAGCCAAACTCAAAAAACGGACTGAAATTCGTTCCCCTAAGGAATATAAACCCAACGACAGCAAATATTACCAACGGGGCAAGCTTTGCTATTGTAGTTATAACGTTAAACCCTGCTCCATATTTTACTCCTAGAATGTTTATTATAGTAAATATCCAAAGCACGATTATAGCAACACCAATGCCCAAAGGCGTCAGTATAAGCCCGTTTGCCAGCGTTGGCACATAATATGCTAGGTAAGTTACAAATACATCTATTATTGCTGCAGTCCCTGTAAAAGCGTATAAGAAATATCCCCACCCTGTTATGAAACCTGCTGTATTGCCTAGGGCAAGCCTCGGCAAAGAGTAGGGTCCTCCAGTATCTGGAAAAGCAGATCCCAACTCAGCGTAGATTAGCCCTAAAATTCCAACTATAATGCCTACAAGCCCAACTGCAAGTATAAAGCTTGGCCCTGCAACAGAGCCCATAGAAGCAGGCAGTGCAAATATTCCCGAGCCTATTATGGCGCCTACTCCTATAAGTATAAGGCTAATAAGCCCGATATCTTTTTTTAGCCTGCCGCTCCCAGATTTTTTTATTTTCTTTTTAGCTGGCATTTTAAGTCCTCAATATGATAACAATGTATAAAGCACGCCTTTTGCAGAATGCAGCCTGTTCTCGGCCTCATCGAATATGACACTGTTTATGCTATCTGCAACCTCATCAGTAACCTCCATACCCCTATGTGCAGGCAGGCAGTGCATGAATATATAATCTTTTTTTGCGTTTTTGACAAGCTCGGAATTTACCTGATATCCTACAAACGCTTTCTCTTTTGTACCCTTTAAAGATTCTTGGCCCATAGAGATCCACACATCAGTATAAACAACATCTGCATCCTTTACTGCTTCTACAGGATTATTTGTTATGTTTATGGTTGAGCCAGTACCTTTTGCTATACCCTTAGCAATATCTACAAAATTCTTCTGTGGCTCATAGCCCTTTGGGCTTGCAACATACATATCTACCCCAAGTATTGCAGCGCCTATCATCAGAGAGTTTGCAACGTTATCGCCATCACCTACGAAAGCCATTTTAATTCCATCAAAATGACCCTTTTTCTCTTTTATCGTCATGAAATCTGCAACTATCTGCAAAGGATGCTCTACGTCATCCAAAGCGTTTATAACAGGTATGCTGGTGCTCTTTGCCAGACTTACCACATCTTCATGCCTGTAAGCTCTATAAGTTATTGCATCAACCATTCTTGAGAGCACGTGGCCTGTATCAGAGATTGTCTCTCCACTTCCAAGATGCATCTCATTTGGATTCATATATATAGAATGCCCACCAAGCTGGTTCATTGCCACCTCCAAAGAGGTCCTTGTCCTTGTACTGGGCTTTTCGAATATAAGAGCGAGAACCTTGTTCTTCAAAGAATCATAGGACCTGTACCTGTTTCTCTTGAATTCCATGGAAAGCTCTATTATATCATAAAGATCTTTCTCCATATCCTTCGCGGATAATATATCTCTTTTCATACAAGTCACCACATATTAACTCTTTTTATACAAGTATTAAATAGAATGTCATAAAACTTGTTTATCTTTATACAAAGTCTGCTATGGTTTTTAATTATTGGCATAATGCTTCAAAGCCCAACATGATTATACCTCTTATGGTTAATCAGGCCTTATTATGGTTCCGAAATTGCCATAGAAAGCTTTGCTTGCATTTTCCAATGATGTTATTATGGCTCTTTTGCCTCCATTTTTGACAAACTCCATTGCTGCCTGCACCTTTGGGAGCATACTGCCGCTCTCAAATTCTCCGTTATTGATATAATTTTCCATAAGGCTTAAGCTTGCTTCTTTTATTTTTTTCTGAGAGGGTTTTTCGAAGTCTATGTAAGCGTAGTCTACATCTGTAAGTATCATAAGCGTATCTGCTTTTATATCGATTGCAAGAAGCGAGGATGCAAAGTCCTTGTCTATTACTGCATCTACAGGAGTTATGCTTTTATTTTCTTCTATTACAGGTATGCCTCCTCCTCCTACAGCTATAGGCAAAAACCCTGCATTTGCTAGATTCTCTATTGCTTCGATTTCTACTATTCTTATAGGTTTTGGCGAAGGCACAACTCTCCGCCAGCCCTCATCAGTATTTTTCATAATCCAGCCCTTGCTTTCAAATGCTGCCACTTCTTCTTCCTTATAAGATCTGCCGATAGGTTTCGTTGGATTGCTAAACGCAGGATCGTTTTTGTTAACGGCTACTCTTGTTATTATTTGTACAATTTGCTTTTGCATGCCATACTCATTTTTTATATCGTTGTAGGCATTGGATAATATTTCTCCTATTGTGCCCTGCGACATCGCAACACATTCATGCAGGTAAGCTTTTATTCCAGAAATTTCGTGGCTTAAAAGTATATCCCCTACTTGAGGCCCGTTCCCATGAGTCAAAATAACTCTGTTCTCAGAAATTATCTTTGAAATACTTCTAAAAGCTTCCTTTGCATGATTGTACTGCACTTCATAAGATCGCTGTTCGCCATTTCTTAGCAAGGCATTGCCTCCAAAAGCAATAACAACTTTTTCCATATTACTACCCTTAAACATATATTGATTACTAAAATTACTTTTGATAATTGCCAAAACTAGCTGCAATAGCTGCATACCATAATGTTTAAGTTAATTGTTTATAGCAATACATCTATTTATACCTGCTTTTTATATTGCTTAAAATTGCTTCCACAATAT
>JBMFSF010000039.1:0-6791 GCA_049967695.1 Candidatus Micrarchaeia archaeon | reverse complement strand
CATTTTGAAAAAAGCTTGCATTTCATTTTTATGGAAAACATGGCTTTTTGGCTAACCCATATTGCTAACTAGCAAAAAAAGATCCTAAAAAAGGGTTTTACGTCAGAGAGCAGTTTTTCGGCTCAATATTATGGAAAATATATTAAAAATTTCATAAAAATGGTTATTTAAAATTACAATAATTTATATATTACAATAAAATAAGTTTAAGCCCAAATTTTAGCTGTTTTGCAATTCCGACGATAAAAATTTGCGTTTATTTTGCTTTTATTAAACGAATTTTATTTTCCATATAAAATTACTTGCAAAGCGCTATAAGCGCTAAAAAACGCTAAAATAACTCAAATAATCGCAAAACTAAAATAATTTTAGAATATCTAATATATTTTTATATAATTAATATACTATTGCTACCTATGATTGCTACCTATTATACCTATTTTAATTACATTAAAGAAATTTTATTAATGCTTAATGGTAGATTACAGCAAAATAAATTGAAAGCATATAACTAGCAATATTATAACCAAGCAGATCTAAAGCAAAACAAGCCCTAAGACAAAAATTTAATTGCTTGCAGTTTTTATTTGGCAAATACTGCTTTATTATATAGTATAATATAATCTAAAATGATATTAGAAAATCTAAAATAATTTTATCTAAGCAATTAAATGAGATATTTATCTAATTAAATTGTCAAAATCAAACACCATTCTATTCAAAATGTTATAATATAGATAATGGATAATCAGAGATATATAAAAATACAAGAGCTACAAAATATTTTAAAATAAACCTCAATGGTTTTTGTTAAATAAAATACATAAAAAATTAAAATTAGGAATTTTGAAGTTCATGCAAATGGTACTCAAGAATACTTGCATATGAAAGGTTCTTGCTTTTGATATCTTCTATAACCTTTTTGATATCCTCTATGACTATTTCTTTTGGTATACCTATATCAAGGCCATCGCGAATTATGCTTGAACCAAGATCAGCAAGAGCAAGCCGGAATCCTTCGCGCAATGTCGGAATTATGGGCTTTATATCCTCTTGAGTAAGATGGAAATCTTCTATTATAAGTACTGTATATACAAAGTTTGATTTTGCTTTTTCTACTATCATTTCCATTATTGTTTGCTTAAGCGCTTCATTATCAAAATCAAGAAGCTTTGCAGCATTTACTGCATCGCTTAGCTTATAATCATCAAGAAGCTTGTAAATGCTTTTTGCCAAGTATGGCTTTAGTAGATTTTTTGAGTTTTGGTCTAGCGACTTTATAAAATTGTCTATATAATTAGCCATATTCGGATTAACAGGAATTTTGTTTACCATATCTATTATCTTTGTCAGATCCACAGTTTCTTCTTTTTTATTGCTAAAGTTCATATACTCTCCCTCTTATATAGAATTATTAAATTTATCTTACGAAATATTTATATATTGCTTTTATAGGATGCTGAATTTATAACATTAACGTTCTTTGCAGGGAACTTACATCGAAAAGAGAGAAAAGCTCTCTGCTGTAGGAAATTGATTTTATATAGAAGTATAAGTATTTAAAAATCAACATCCTACTTGCTTTTGTCTTTTGGAGGTGCTATTGTATTAATTTATAAAAAATCTAGCAAAACTTATTTAATAAAGTTATACGAAGTATTTATGGTAGGTTTATATGCCAGAAAAGAAGGTTTTAGAATCTAGAATTTCAAACGATGTAAAAATTGCTTCTGATCCTCATAGCTCTCCTAAGCTACTTAACGAAATTTTCTTTTATTATTACAGTAATGACCGAGCAAGCGAGCAAAGCAAGAGCATAAGGCGCCTGGTTGCTGAAAATCCGAATGTTGATCCTACTCTTATGCGTTTTATAGTATTGTCTGATAACGAAGACGAATTTGTAAAAGCAGGCGTAATACACAATCCAAATTTGGACGAGGAGCTTCTTTCCGAAACAATAAACAGAAGCCCGTCTGATCTTTTGTATCTGCTTTCAGAAGGGGAGCTAGAGTTGAGGAAGCATCTGCGCAGATGAAATTAAATATAAATTAAAAATTCCATATTTATTTATGCTAAAGCCAGGGGATAATTTGTACAAGAGCAACAATATTAAGCCATCAAAGGATAAGGTAGAACTTATACGCAACATGAAGGAGCTTGAAGAGTATGCGAATAGCCCTAACGGGGATCTCAGGTATATAGCAAGCAGGGACGTAAGGGCCACGCCAAGTATTTTGGAGATGCTTTCTAATGATGAGTATTATATTGTAAGGGTAGGTGTTGCAGGAAATCCTAAAACACCCCCTCATGTCTTGTTAAAATTGTCGCATGACAAAACCATGGAAGTCCAGGAAAAAGTTGCAGAAAACATAAACGCGCCTGAAGAAGCGCTTGATCTGCTTTCTTCTAGTCCTTATATAGATGTAAAGATGAGGGTCGCAAGAAATTATAAGACACCTTATAAGGTATTGAAAAAGCTGATAGAAGAAAGTGGAGAGCCAGAGGTAATGATGGCAGAGTTAAGGAATGATAGCATAACTTCAGATCTTCTTGAAAAAATGCTGAATCTTGCAAGAGCGAAAAGCAGAGAAAATCCTCTATATAAGATGGTGCTTTTTGATATCGCAAAAAAAAGAGATATACCAGAAAAGCTTCTTTGCAGCCTTTTATCTTATGAGGACAAAGAGATACAGGATATTGCAGCCTTGCGTTTGAAAAACTATTGAAGTTTGCTTCAGATCTTATAAAAATATGGCAAACAATTGCTGTTTGCAATTGCACGAGGTGCTAGTAATGGAAGAATATGCACATGAAAATATTATTAATAAACTTGGACCAGATTTTTTGGGTATATATCGTAATAATGGAGAGGATTTAGAATTTTACAATTTCATTTGTGGTTCTTGGAAACCTTCTAAGACAGAAGCAACCATGGAAATAGTATCTGCTTTGTCTGGTAAAAAGATAGCTTATGTTCAAAGATCGGAAGAGGAGGACGTAAAGGAGGCCGTGGATTGCGCGTATTCAGCTCGTTCTATGATATATAGCATACCTGCTATAAAAAGGGTTGAAATGCTGAAAGAAGCAGCAAAGAGATTGGAAGCCAACAAAGAAGATTTTATAAATATGCTTATAATCAATGCAGCAAAGACTGCGGAACTGGCAGAAGGGGAGCTGAATTCGACAATAAATAGAATTTTGCTGTCTCTGGAAGATTTCAGCAAAGCAGTGGGGGAATATATACCAGGAGACTGGTCTCTTGATAAAACAAAAAAGAATGCTATAATATCAAGAGAACCCCTAGGAGTAGTAGCATGTATATCATCTTTCAACTATCCTCTTTTATCAATGGCTTCAAAGATTGTACCTGCTCTTATTGCCGGAAATTCTGTAGTTGCAAAGCCAGCCAGTGATGACCCTATAGTTGCTATTATGTTTACAAGGATGCTCGAATTTGCGGGCTTTCCTCCAGGGAGTGTTAACTTAATAACTGGTCCAGGAAAAACCATTGGCGATGCAATAGCAAAAAGCGATAAGATAAGAATGATAACTATGACCGGCAGCACAGAAACCGGAAAGCATATAACAAGCGTATGTGGCATAAAAAGGCTTCATTTAGAGCTTGGTGGCAAGGCTGCGGCAATCGTAGCTCCTGATGCAGATATAAATTTGGCAGCAGAAAAGATTCTTGAAGGCTCGCTAAGGTATTCTGGGCAGAGATGTGACGCGATAAGCAGAGTTTTAGCAGCAAAAGAAATACATAAGGAACTTGTAGATAAGCTTTTGAAAGGGATTGACTCTTATATCTATGGTGATCCTTTTAATAAGCGCACAAAAATACTCCCTTTGATAAATGAAAAAGCGGCAGAAAAAGTGGAAAGTCTTGTAAAAGACGCTGTGGAAGCTGGTGCGATTTTGCTTAAAGGCGGCCATCGCAATAAAAACTTTTTTGAAGCGACGCTTATCGATAATGTGCCATTGACAGCAAGAATAGCATGGGAAGAAACATTTGGGCCTGTGGTTTCAATAATAGAAGTAGAAAATGTAGAAAAGGCAGTTGAAATATCTAATATGTCAGAATACGGACTAGATGCCTGCGTATTTTCAAAAAGTTTTGATACTGCGATGAAAATAGCAAAGTCCCTAGAAGATGGAAGCGTTACTATAAATGATATGCCCTCCCATGGCGTAGGCTATTTCCCCTTTGGCGGCAACAAGAATTCCGGCCTTGGAAGAGAGGGCATAGCTTACAGTATAGAGGAAATGACGAGGCTAAAAACGCTGCAATTTTAAGATACATAAAACAATATATCAAAATATTACAAGCATTACTAACCAAGCCCTGGCTATAAATTCTATCGCTTATAGCGCCTATGCACTATTAAGCTGCTTCTTTTATTTTACTTAAATAGCCAATATATTGCTAATTCTGCTATTATTTATAGGCAAATAAAAGTTCTTTGCAAAAAATAAATTTAAGTATACGCAGATACATGAAAAATATATTAATATGTTCAAAAACATACTTAAATATCAGAAAGCGAACTTAATTAATACTGTTTGAAACCTTTTAGCAAATCGGCAATAACTATAAAGGGTAAATAAATGACTAAATATGTTTTGGTTGCAGACTCTACCTTAGCATATACATATAGGGATTTTCCTTTGCTAGATTTTCTGCCTAGTGCACCCAGTAATGCAGTGCCTAAAAGGATATGGAAATTCCTGAAGGGCAAACCCCCTACAAAATATCCTGACGGCCAACTTTTGCATGCACCTTACTCATTAAGAAAATTGGAAGCGGCGCTTCTTAAGGAAAACAAGAGGGAAGACGTTGCGGTAACTGATATAACAGAAGCATATAGATTTATCAAAGAGGATACAGAGATAATAGGAGTATCAACTATGGATCCTTTGGGTATAGGTCCTCTTACAATGTCATACGCTGTCCTGTTTGGTAGTCAGGCTCCTGCATGGGTGCGTGTTGAATTTGAAGAGCTTATAGCTGAGCTCAATAGGCTTAGGCAGGGCAAGAAAGCCAAACTTGTCGTTGGAGGCCCGGGAGTATGGGATTTTACTGTGCTAAATGAAGATTTCAAGAAAATGAATATAGATTATGCAATACAGGGCGAGACAGAAGATGTAATAAATGAGTTGTTTAGGCAGATTGCTACTGATTCCATAGATTATAATATGTTTTTAAAGGGGTATACCACCTTTGATGAAAATTTTAAATTCAGCAGGGTAAATGACGAGAAATTTATAGGAAGGACTTCTTATGCTGCAGCACCAAAGCTGGAAGAGATACCTTTAATACAGAGGCCTGTAATAAAAGATATGGTGGAGATAATGCGCGGTTGTGGCGTAGGCTGCGACTTTTGCGAGGTGACATTAAAGCCATTAAGATATTACACCCTTGACATGATAAAAAAGGAGGTAGAAGTCAATGTAAAAGAAGGCGGCTCAAAGAGGGCATGGCTCCATACTGATGAGTTCTTTGGATATATGCATGGTAAATTCTTTGAGCCAAATCAAGACGTGTTGATAGATCTTTTCAAAACTATGATGTCTATCCCTGGCGTAAATAAGACAAATCCTACGCATGGTCGCATTTCAATACCTGCCGGCTATCCGGAGCTTCTACAGAAGCTTTCGGAAATAGTGCATGCAAGCAGGAGAAACTGGATTAGCGTACAGACAGGGCTAGAAACCGGAAGCGAAGAACTTGCAAGAAAGCATATGCCAAACAAAACCCTACCATTAAGGATAGGGCCTGATGGGAGCTGGTGGGAAATCGTATGGAATGGCGTAAGGAACGAGACCAAATATTTCTGGAGGTCTGCTTTTACTGTGCAAGTTGGACAGGAAGGAGAAACAGATGAAGACAACTGGGATACAATAGCTTTGGTAAACAAGCTTAGCAATTCATATGTAGATGGCAAGCCTTTTGAGTTTACTGTTACGCCCATGCTGAACGTGCCTATGGGCAGAATAAAATCCAGGAAACTTAACACAGATATGTTGAACCCTGTAATGCTGGGGGTTTACTATGCCACATACAGGCATCTTGCCAAGATAGCTTCTAGGGATGTTGGGATGGAAGCCAGGGGTAACGCACTTGTAAGAGGCAGCCTTGCAACAACTCTTTATATTGGAAGCAGGCTAATGCTAAAGTTCCTTGATCATATGATGAAGAAAAAAGGAGTAGATGTGGACAAGGTTAAAAACTATGGCATTGAGCATAACAAGCATATAGAAAGCATAAATGAAATGAACAATGCATAATAGGAAGCAAAAAGACTACTGCCTTAATTTTTAAGCTGACATTATTAATTTTTATTCCTTAAAAAAAATGTCGAAAAACCCCTCCTCTCTTTGTTTGCACTGCTCTCTGATGTATCAAAATGGGATGATGACATTGCTTTGAGTGCAGCTTTCACTACATCATGGGGATTTGAAGGATTGCCTCCTAGAAGCGTTACATTTTCTGATATGGTATTTATATGTGATTTATATGCGCCTTCCGAAGCCCATTTCAATAATTCTTTTAGCTTGAGCTCTGCTATCACAAAGTTATATGTAGCAGTGCTATAGCTTCCAAGCAAAAGCGTCTGAGCATAATGTATTCCTTTGTCTCCTTTTTCCAAGCTTTGCTCTATCTCTTTAAAAGTACTTATTATCTGCTCTATTTGATTCTTTTTAATTCTGCCTTTTTCACTTGAAAACATTCCGATTCCCCCAAATAATATAATATATTTCGCCTTTCATTATATTTATGCCTTTTGTTTAAT
>JBMFSF010000038.1:0-6821 GCA_049967695.1 Candidatus Micrarchaeia archaeon | reverse complement strand
ATTTTTATTTGTAATAATAAATTTATATAGGTTTGATATCGCCAAAAAGCAGTGCTTAATAGCAGCCATTTAAAAGGAGCTGCGTGCGCCTCTACAAATTATTGATGGGCAGGTAAACAATCTGAGGGGTGGACCCTGTAGCTGGTGTTTATATGCCTTTCATCTTGGAAGCACCCGCTTTTTGTTAATGCTGCTTGTAAGCAATTACATCATGAGAAGTAAAGCTGCTGCCGAAAACCTTTACAAGAGCTTTCCTTATGTCTGTCTCGTCTGCAGTATCCTTTGCCTTTATTATAATGCTGTAGTCTTCCATATCATCCGTTATATACACTTCCAGTATTTTTTCTATGGCCATTATGCGATGTATAACATCTTCGTAATCCATAAGTGGTCTAGGTTTTACTGTGTAGAATTTGTACATATTTTTGCAGATCAAAGCTTCTTTTTGACTCATGTATCTCACCCCAAATTATTAATGCAATTGATTATGTCAGGAAATTCATGTTGCGTATTTGACATCATTGCCCTTTGCTTTAAATAACAGTGCATGGGATCTCCATGCACTTTTAGGTTGGTGGCTATGGTGGTTGTATTTCACAAATCTTTATATAGCATATTCTTATTTTATGCTACTTTATACCACACAATTATACTTTTCTACTATCATACTAAAAATATATATGCATATTCTTCGCAGAATTTAAATAAAAAATATCAAAAATAGGTAAAATTAACTGCTGATTTTACATATATTTTAAAATATATAATTTAAAAGACAGGAAAAATTATTTTATTTATATTAATTAAATTTTTTTTATGATATTTTAATTCTAAAAATATTTTAGAAATTTATTACAGTCGAATTTGCTGAAAGGCACTACCTTTATATAAGAGCTAGCAAGCATCTTATACCTACTTGCAAATGCATCGTTTACCACAACTATTACCATCTCATAGCCCGTCCTAGACTCGAGCATCTTTCTTGTGGCTAGAAAGGATTTTCTTCCGGTTTCATATTCTATTGCTATGCGCTTGCTATTGTAAAATGCCACTATATCAGGCCCATTCCTTAAAAAGTAGAATTTTATAGAATTTCTTCTAAAGCATTCTGCTATTAAAGAAAGGCGTGCCTCATGCTCCAAGCTAGGATTTTTTATGTGCGCTATAGATTCTGATCCTTCGTCTTTCATAGCAAGATTGTTACCAGCATATACGCCAGTGCTGCTAGATGCAGGAGAAGCATATTGCAAATCCTTTGCTTCCAAGCATTGCTGCAACTGCGGTGTTCTTGCCCTTATCTCATATGTCTTTGAAGAGGATGTACGTGCTATCGCATAGCCAGGCTTGAGGCTCCTGATTTTTTCTGATAGCACTTTTCTTTCTGCTTCAGAATTTGAAAGCAGATTTGTGACATAATTTAATTCTGTAGGCTCGGTTGTCTTGAATATGACAAAAGTAGAGGCATTGGCTGCTACTTCTTTGTCCATGCCAGAAACGGAATGCGTGACTAGTATAGTGCCTATTCCATATTTCCTGCCCTCCTCTATTATGCTTGTTATAATGCTTTTGCCATTTGAAGACTTTACAAAAGATTCTATCTCATCTATAATGATATAAAGCCCAAGGCGATGGGTCTGCGCTCTCTCATGCATCTTATTATATATTTTATCAAGGGTTTCATTCAAGAATATATATCGCTCCTCGCTTGTCTTTAGCTCTGCAAGCGATATGGAATTTATCCCATTTAGGATTCTTTCTATGTCTATGCTGCTTGACGAAGATATAAGGCCGCTAACTATTCTTATCTTGCCAGATAGATGTTCAAGCATGTTCCTTTCCGTTGCAGATTTAGAATTTTTTATGAATATTGAGATTTCTTTCATTAGATCCGAGCCACTTGGAATATTGGCTATATTCTTATCCTCTTTTGTAGAAGCCCCAGCCTTTCTGTAAGTATACCATAAGCATTCTGAAAGCTTGAATGACTGAATATATCCTAAACCAAACACAAGCTTTAACAAGCCAGAGATATGCTCTATTCTCTGCGAAACACTAAGCCCGTCCAGGCTGAAAAGATTTAAACCACCCCGAGAAGCAGAATAAACCTTGCCACCTATTTGCTCCACAGTTTTTGAGTGCTCGCTTTCGGTATCGAGAAGAAGCAGGCTTATACCTGCTTCGGAAATTGATAGCATGAGGGATTTAAGAAGAGAGCTCTTGCCTGCGCCAGAGGTGCCTGCAATAAGCAGATGGGGATTTATCTCCTTTGCAGGATCGAACTTGAAGTTGCCAAAAGCAGGCTTCCAAGAAGTAAGATAAGAAATTGAGCCGCGGCTTTGGCAATAAGGATCAAGCACCAGCTTTTTGCCAAGGACTTTCTTCTTTGTCCCAAGAACTAGCGTTGTGCTAGTACGCTTTTTCTTTAGGTATTTAAGTTTTTCATACAAATAGTTTAAATATAACATTTTCATCACCGTGATAATATGCCTAATAAAAAAACTTCATTAGCTGCCAGGCCTGTCTCAAAAAAGGAGGATAAATCAGAGCAGGCAACAGGCAACTACCCAAAGAATTTGCGGCTTGGCAGCATGCTCGTCATCACAGGAGGAGCGCTCATACTTTTGTCTATGATATACCTTGCATTTTCAATATACGCATCAACAACCTCTTCTTTCATTATACAAAATATAACCCAAAGCTTGCAGCATCAGCTTAATGTTTCGGAAAGAAGCCAGGTTACTCCATCACTGGTTAAATCAGTACTAGAGGTAGTATCTGGTATTGGGATTGCATTCAGCCTAGTCATAATTGCAAGTGGCTACTTGGCAATGCACAAAAGCAACAGGAAGAATTTATGGGCAGCAGTCGCAATGATTTTCAGCTTCATAGAGCTGTTTTTTGGAGGAATGCCTATAATCGCAATTGCAGGAATCGTAATAACCCTTATAGGAGGTATAATAATTTTGTCTGTCAAGAATGTTCAAGCATAGTTCCGAAAATTAGCACTGCAATATCTTCAAAAAAATAGTGTTCTTTTTCTATTTTTGCATTGAGCAGGCTCGCGTCTTTCTCGTAATTGTTAAATGAGCTTTCTACAAGAAGAATTATATTTTGCTGCAGGATATGTGCAGGATAAGCTTTTATGAACTTAGAAATAAGCTCCCTGCCTCCGGCCCCACCATCTAAAGAGAGGTCTGGCTTTGCTACCTTCTCGTTGGGAAGATATGGGGGGTTAAATATTATCGTATTGTATTTGTCATGTATGTTTTTAAAAAGATCTGTAAGTATAAAACGACCGTGCACATGATTCATGGAAGCGTTTGAGCTTGCGCATTCCATTGCAGCTTGGCTCTTATCAGCAAAATCTACTTCACAGCCCTTTTTTGCAGCAATTATACCCTGTATACCGCTCCCAGTTCCCATATCGAGCACTCTGCCAAATGCGTATTTCCTTACCTGCTTTGCAAGAAGCCACGAATCTTCGGCAGGATAGTACACGCCTGGGCAGCTTTTTATCTTTATATCTTGAAAATCTTCGTTTTCCATAATTTGGATTTTCATTTAGTTTTTAAATAGCTTGGCAATATTACAAACAAAAAAAGAAAAAGAGGAGTCAACCAAATATTTTGACCTCGTCTTTGTCTATTTTTATTGTAAAGATGTACTGCTTGTACTTTCCGAGCGAGTGAAACGTTGCTTCTGCAGTTTTTCTTGCTGATACAGTATGCCTTATCAAAACATACAGCTCTGCTGCAAGCTTCAGATCGCTTCTTCTCTGTTCTTCGTTTTTTGCATATACATTTTCGTTTTGTTTTTCTATAAACTCCTCCAAAACCCTCCTTACTTTATATTTTATATCCTCTGCCATAGGTTTGCCTCAGGAACGCACCTCGTGCAGGCTGATTTGCCAAAGGAGTAGCACCGCAATGCAGGCAGCCTGTTTGTATAGCGACGGCTATCGCGTTTCCTGCTAATTTATAGAAATAAAAATATTTATACTTTACTACAATAAATTATATTAAAGTCAAAATATATGTATGAAAATACAAAGATATTTAAATGTTAAATAAGTAATAATATTGGGCTAAAAACCCGATTTGCCTTAGGAGTGCACCTGCATCTGCAGGTGCGCAGTTTTGGTATCCTCTTCTTTGCAGGCAGAATAGCAATTTGCTACCACTTTTGCAATGCAGATATAAGGAGAAGCTTGTCCTTGACTATAGAAAAACGCATTTGGGTATCTGGTGCTATTTCTATGCCGTGCATATTATTCGGTATGCCGTAAAGCCTTTGGTTTGGATTTCTGAACATGCGTGCAGTTATCTTTGCATCCAAAGAGAAAACCATCCTTATTTGGGGCTTGCAGACTTTGCCGTTTTTTATGCATAGAATTTTGCTAGGCAGTATATGGGCAAGACCCATACCATTTATCCTGCTTTTTGGCTTACCATTCAGGCTTTCTATATAAGAATAATATCCGGTAGAGCCTATCGGAGTAGTTATTATGAAGCCATTAGATATTCCAATAATCTTGAATGCGTTGCTTTTGTCTTTTATGCTTAGCTCGTACCTTGCGGCCTGCTTTATCATGTACCTCTCTACAAAAAAATCGCCTACTGTAAAGTAACGTTTGTTTTTGTATAGCAAAGCCAAAACCGGCTCCTTTTCTATTTCATAGCGCGAATCTTTTATTGAACGGAGCACTGATCTGAGTTCTCCGAGCGTATATCTGGGTATGTAGCTTACGCTGCTCATGCTGCTGCTTCTAGGTGCTTTTATTGGAAGGATTGGAATGCCAAGATATTGTATGGAATTGTCTATGAAAGTTCCGTCGCCACCCAATATTATTACGGCATCATAATTTTTTTTGACAGATTGAAAGCCTTCTTTTTCTAATAAGTTTTTTAATATGCCAGAGTCGATTCCTGCGAACTTGCTTATTACAAGCTTTATCTTTCTTATCATTTTAACAGCTCATTATACGCCACTGCAAGCACGGTTTTCCCATCTAATATTTTGCCGGATTTTATCATATTTTGCAGGCTTTTATATTTTATTTCTTTTACAGATATAATTTCATCCTTGTCTAGTTTTTGGCTGCTCTTCTTTGAAAGGTTTTTTGCAACAAAAATGTAGCATTTCTGCTTTGTCTGCCCAGGCAGCATGTAAACAGCAGCCAAAAACGAAAGTGAAGATGATGAATAACCAGTTTCCTCTTCCAGTTCCCTTTTTGCCGCTGCCCTTGGAGATTCTCCTCTTTCTATATGCCCTGCAGGCAGCTCGTATATATACTTGCTTAGTGCAGGCCTATACTGCTTTTCTATAAGCACCTTGTCTCCAATAATAGGCAGTACAGTAACAAAATCCCTTTCTATTACTGTATAAAAAGTTGCTTTCTTTTTATTTGCTGTAAAATTGCCCATGCCTACATCAAACAAAGGGGTATGAAATATTCTGTGCATTTTTTTTCACTCTCTTTTTATTTTCCTCTTTTATTTTATAAGCAAATAAATTAATAGTTCTACAAAATTTAAAATTAAATTCTTTTGCTAATGCAGTAATGCTTAGAGAAATTAAAATAGATTATGTTAAATATAAAGCTTCTTATTGTGAATCCAAAAGGCGTGAGTCTAAATCATCCTGCAAAAATCTAGCCAAGGCTTGGCTCTTCTCTCTTTCTGTCTAAGATAATAAATAAGCAATATTTTGCCTGCCTAATATATATTGATATAATTTGAACTTATTATCCATTTGTATAATCATATGGAGAAGTTGAGAAGCAACCTGCGTAATATATACTGGATGGATAATCCAGAACGCTCTGCCAACTAAGGCCTGCTCCAATATAAGACTCATATGCCTTATTTGTACCGCCACCAACGCAGTAAATGTAATCATAACCACCATAATCTATTACTGCACAACTTTCTCCTCCTATAGGTACATTATTTGTTGGGGACCACCCTGTTATATACACGTTATTGGGATTAAGAGTATTCATGCTGATAAAATACGCATTAGACGCACCACCTCCAACACAAGCGCCTAAACCGTCACAGCTTTCACTATCGATTGCTACAGGATAATTTGGTTGTGGTTGCCATTTAGAAAACCCCCAACCAGAATCTTTAGTGGAGTAAACTAAATTCGTAGTACTTCCAGCATTATTATTGAAGCCACCTACACAGAATATATAATATATCCAACTGGCACTGGAATTTTCTTTTACATAAGAGAAGCAGCTGGACTCGGAAACGCTAAATGGATAGTTAATTACTGCAGAGCCATTAAAATTACTAGTTGACCAGCTTCCCAAACCTCCTCCAGGTAATACAGGAGCTGCATATATAGCATTTGTACCCCCTCCAATGCATACAATTTCATCATACCCACCTAAACCTGCTGCAGAATATGGAACCAAAACACAGCTTGCTTCATCTATTGCTAATGGATAGCTTGTGGTCTGCTGCCAAGCGCCCAAGCCTCCTGTTAGAGAGGGTTTGCTATAATAAACTGCATTTGTAGCGCCACTTCCTGAATATCCTCCTATACAATATACATAGCCATTGTAAGAATCATAAACGCAACTGGGTGCAAATATGCTTATAGGGTAACTCGTTGTAGATGACCACAATCCATATTGCGAATTTAAATAATATACATTGCTTACAGGCCCATTGCCATTAGAGCCTCCAACGCAGTAAACATATGGTAATGTAGATGTGCTAGAGGTAGAGGATGTAGAAGTTGAGGTAGAGGTTGAGATAGAAGTAGAGGATGAAGTAGAAGTTGATGAAACAGAGGTTGAGGTAGAGGTTGAG
>JBMFSF010000037.1:0-6836 GCA_049967695.1 Candidatus Micrarchaeia archaeon | reverse complement strand
TTCTCTAGAAATAAAGAAATGAAGGAAAAGGGGCTTTTCTAAAGTCAGTTGTTTGCAATAGATCTCTAGTCTGAAGTCAAATTTGTGAAGAAAATAAGATTATTGGTTATTTATTAACAATTATTAGACAACGCCCATCAAACTATTAATTAATACTTTATTTGTATCTATATTTATTACATAATTGCCAATATAATAGCTAGGGCACTATATTGCGATAAATTATTAAAATTTAAATAAAAAGATAAAATCATATGCCATCTAGCATAGAAGAACTAAAAGAGAATCTCAAGAAGTATGAAGGGGTTATGGTAGCAACAGAGTATTACCTTCTAGAAAGCGAGATGAATAGAGGTATATCGACCATTTCTCTTGCAATATCCCCACAGCTTAAAGCAAATATAGAAGCGTATATTTTTGCAGCCGGTGCACTTTATTTTGCTGGTGTAGAAATAACAATGAGTAATCTTCAAAATATTTTTGTAGCTGCTGGCCTTATACCAGACAAAATACTTGTAGAAGGAGTAACAAACTTGAAGTTTAGGAATCGTTTGTCATATATACTTGCAATCGCTTTTTTGGATTCACTAGGCAAAAAGGTTACTATAGAGGAGATATTAAATGTCGTTGAAGGCTTTGATATAGATCCGGATTATTCTAAAGCAAAAGAAACAATAGAAGCATATAACAAATTCGCACCACAGTTTGGTTTAAATACGGTGTAATTTATATAATATATCCATATAGTATGATCTTAACATTAAAGTGTTGTTTATGGCGGAAAATAATGCAGTAAGCAAATTGGAAACTTCTGCCAAATTTGTAAATACAATAACAAAATACTTTCTAGAATCAGAATTGAATTCTAAAATAGATTCAATTTTTGATTATATATCACAGAGCTTTTTTGGAGATACTTTGCCATATTTTGTAGCTTCTGCAATATTTATAATATTTTGTAGGCCAATAAGCAAAAACAACCTTAGGAAGCTTTTTATCAGTGCTGGAGAGATCCCCGATCAACTTCTTATAGAAACCATAGACAATCTTCATTATAAAAACTATCTTATATATATAATAGCTTTAATGTTTCTTATAGAAGTCAAACAAGAGGTCACAAAGCAAAAAATTTTAGACATAATATCTGCTTTTAATATAGAACCAGATGTAGAAACCGCTAAAGAATCTATAAATATTTACAATCAATTTGCTCAGCAAGCAGGTTTAGCTGTTATACCTCCTTTACAAGATTGGTAAGCAAGTTGTTATGAAACATATTAAGCCGTTAAATTCGCATTATGCAATTTTGTATGTATATAATTTTATGATATTATTTTAGCCAAGCATCAAATTTAAATAATTGAACGATTATAATGTAATTATGAATATAAGTAGGAGTTCTTCTTTATATATGATACTGAGTAAAAGGATGGGGGAAGAAGTCTACTCAGAGAAGTATGTGGGTATCCTATCAAGCATAAACGATTACTTAGAGAAGATAGACCCAAAAGAACGGGAAAAAAGCCTTACTCTATTGTCAGCATATGTAGACTTGTCTAGCCAATCAGATATCATAGAATATCTTAAGGAAGCAGACAGCGATATCAAAAATATAAAAGTCCTCACAAATCCAAATGTGCTGAATATCTCAATAACCTTGATAAAATTTATGGATAGGGATACTTCTTTAGCATTCTTATCCGCAGCTAAATATCTTAAGATAAACAGCGAAATAGATGCAATGGCTTTAATAGATAACATAAGCATGCTGAAATTTTCAGATAACAATATTCCTAGATTATTTTTTAAAGCTGTAGCAAAAGCACAAAGTGAAGAGATATACAAAAATAAGTTCATCTATTTACTCTCTGGAATCAAAAAAGAAATTGCAGAAGAGATCCTTTTAGATATTATTTCTGGAACGGATTACAGAATTTATACAGATGACAAATTTATCAATAATATAGTCTTTATAAATACGGTAAAAGGGAGATCTAAAAATGTAAAAGCTAAATCGATTGCAACCGCGCTTTCCCTTAATCTGGATGATTTTATCAACCAAATAATGAACAATGGCTCAAAATACTATAATACATACATTTTTAACTTTACTTTTGAGGTTATAGATACTTATTTATCCTCCGGTCGAAAGCTTCCTGCACCGACTCCGCAAAACATAGAACTCTACGAAAATATTGCAAATGATTATGTTGCGAAGCATTATAGTAATCAATATAATGGCAAGCTCAGCTTATCCAAAATAAGAAGGATATTCCAGCATGAAGGTAATATACAGTAAGCAAAATCTTAAAAATAAGCCTTCAGCTTGTTTTGGATAATGTTCTTATAGAATACAACGCCTCGGTCGGGATTCGAACCCGAGTCGCAAGCGTGACAGGCTCGTATGCTAACCACTACACTACCGAGGCATTATCCCGTTGGGGTGGGTCGAACACCCAACCTACCGGTATCTTTTTTATACAAACTACAGCCGGTCGCTCTGCCATTGAGCTACAACGGGATTAATATCTATTTGTAATCAATATTTAAATAATTTTATAATTTTGCACGCCTTTTTACAATATTTTACTGCTTAATCTTTATTTCTTTTCTTTTTATTTTTTACCAAATCTTGGAAGGCAATCTTTATAAGCAATTAATAAGTATATTATAAAGAAGCAATAATTTTATATTGCAGTATTATGATTTTGCTAAGAATGTGTAAAGTAAGTGAATGATCTAATGAAGATTAACAGCAGTAGCGTTGCTCAAGATATCTCAAACGAATCAGTTAATGATACGTCAGCACAGAAATTTAATCTTAAAAAAACTGAGCTTCCAAAACTTACAAAAGCCAGGCTTATTCCAATTACTACTTATAAGCTCAAAGACTTTGCAGTAAAGCTAACTTCAAGCAGCAACTTCAAGGATGCGATAATTGTCGACATCGCATTTATACTCTTTGTTACGGCGTTTCCATTTTTTCCTTTTATAGTAACTTTACTAGCTTTGGTCAGTCTCTTTATAGCAACAAGGTATAATTCTTTCCTAGGATTGATACTTCTTGTTGTTTTGAGCATATTTCCATTGCTTTATCAATCGCCACCCCTTGCTTGGATATATGCCATCCTATTAAGTGCAATATTAATTGCTGGATATATGCATTATCGTACTATAATATTCCTCTATAGCATGATCGCTGCCGCGTTTTCACCTTTTGGTTATTTTCTAATAATTCCTATATTTGCCCTAGCTGTTCTTACGATAAGCTATAAAAGGGCTATGATAATAACTGCTATATTCGTTTTTACAGTAATTTCAATCTCTGGAATATCTGGGTTAAATAACAATGTATATATATACTACAATACCACAGCCGCTTACACAAATGTGAAAGAATATTTTCCAGGAGTAGCGTATCCACTCAACAAGCCAATGGTGAATATCCAAAATTTTAGCTCTGCGATTTCCAATTCAACAAATACAGCAATTAGCTTAAAAACTGTTGGAACAACACAAAACATGATATATGCTTTAGTTTATTCTATGGGCAATGGAATTGTATATACGCTAGTAGATTTGAGCATACTTTTTGTTTCGATATTTCTTATGGACAACTTTGTAACATATCGAAGGTCAAGATATAAGGGTACAGAGACTGCCCTTTTCTCTATATTATATCCTGTTAGCTTTGTTATCTCTTCTCTTGCAGCTACAGGTACAATCAAATACAGTTATAGCATGTTTGTAAGTTTTGGGCTTACCATCTGCGGCTTTTATATTCTGGAACTTTATAATATAAAACTAGTTAGAGTTCTTGATGTCAAAAAGCAAGATATAAGAATGAAATTTGGCGAGGCTTTCGAAGAGCTTGAAGCTAATTCTACTGCAGAGACCTTTGAAAGCATCGGGGATTATGAAGAAGTTAAAGAAGAGCTTAAAGAAGCAGTAATATCTCCTATAGAAAAGAAAGATATCTCTAGAGCTTACAATATAGCACCTTCGAAAGGTGTGCTGCTTTTCGGTCCTCCTGGCACAGGCAAGACAATGCTTATGCGTGCTCTTGCAAATGAGGTAAGAGGTGGTTTTTTTTATGTGAAGTCCGGTAGCCTTATCTCTTCAATGGCTGGCGATACAGAAAGGAAGATAGAAGACATTTTTACCATTGCCAAGAAGAACGCTCCTTGCGTACTTTTCTTTGATGAAATAGACAGCATAGCTTCAAGTAGAGAAGGGGCTGTAGACCCTGTAAGAAGAGCAGCATTGTCAGAACTTCTTGTCGAAATAGATGGATTTCAGAGCACCACTGGCGTTGTTGTAGTAGGTGCAACGAATATGCCCGAAGTAATAGACAAAGCCTTAATAAGGCCAGGAAGGCTAAACAAGATCCTTTATATTCCTCCTCCGGATTACAAAGGAAGGTGCGAAATATTCCGTTTATATCTAAGCAAGCTGCCTCTATCAAAAGATGTTAACATAGAAGAACTTGCAGCAAAGACGGAAAGGTATACGGGTGCAGATATCAAAGAAATTTGCGACAGTGCTGCCCAATATGTAGCAGAAGAAGCTATAAAAAATCACAAACTCTTAGAAATAACACAAGAAGTCCTTTTAGATGAGATAAAATTAATAAAGCCTTCAACAACAATGTCCCAGCTAGAAAATTACCAGGCTTTTAAGTTAGAGTTTGAAAGATCTACACACAAGAAAGAAACTGAAGAAAATGAGAAAGGAATTGTGCTTGATGATGTAATAGGGCTTAATGATGCTAAAAAGGCCATAATAGATGCAATACAAGTTCCATTGATGCATCCAGATCTTGCTAAGAAATATGATATAAAGCCTATAAATGGGATATTACTGTTTGGTCCTCCAGGGGTTGGCAAGACAATGCTTGTAAAAGCAATTGCTAACGAAGAGAAAGAAAACATTGCGGTTATAGAAATAAATGGTTCTAGCATACTTAAAAGTGGATATGAAGCGGCTCTGGGGAGCATAAAGGACGCTTTTAATAAAGCAAAGGAGCATACTCCTTCAATAATATTGATAGATGAAATTGATGCTTTAGCTGCAAGCAGGTCATCTTCTATTCCTGGAATTTCTCTTATAACTACTGAACTGCTGAAGCAGATGGACAGTGTTAGCAGCTTTTCCAGCTTGGTTGTTATAGGGATAACCAACAGGCCGAATGATTTAGACATCTCTATTTTAAGGCCTGGAAGGTTTGACAAACTTATATTTGTCAAGCCTCCAGATAAAGAAGGCAGGATAGCAATGTTTAAAGAATATCTTTCAAAGGCCCCTGTAGCTGCAGATATTGATTATGTTAAGCTGTCATCTGAAACAGAAGGATATACTGGAGCAGATATAGAGAATATATGCAGGGAAGCCAAATCCAATGCGTTGAACAAAAGCATTGAAACAGGAACAGAGATCAATATAACTACTCAAAGTGTTATGGACATAATAAAAAAAGTGAAGCCTTCAGCACCAGAATCTTCAATGTTGGAGTACCTAAAATTCATTACACAGTTTGGGCAAAGATAACTTTTATGTTGTGATGCCATATTTGCATATAATCTAAAACCATACTTTTTATACTTTTAAAACAATAGCTATATTGGTGAAAATATGGCAGCAACTAGTTCTGATAGGTTAAAAAGAATCGATGCAGCTAGGGCAAAGGCTAGAGCCGCTTTGGATGAAGCAGACGTCGAGGCAGTGCTTAGAGCTGCAGCAGGCTCGAAATCAGTAGATAAAGAAGCCTCAGCAGCATTGAAAGCAGCAGCAGAAGAAGTTTTGGCAAGAGTTGCAGAAGAAGCAGTATACGCTGCAGAAGAGAGAAATGAAAGCACAGTAAGCGCATCTTCCGTAGCAGTAGCAGCCTCAAGGAGCCTAGCATATAGGTCCCTTTAATATCTTTTATTTATTTTTTAATTTTTGTAATGCTTCTTTTTAAGATGCTTATACTCCTGTATAAAGCATCTATTTCTGTATAACAATGTCTTTATATTAGAATAACATTTTAAAAACGCAAGGTATTTAAATAGTAATGCAAAATATAGTATAGAAATTCTTGAAACTCTAAAGTCAAGAATTTCACATCAATTTTTTAATGAAATAGGGATGTGTGAGATCACATTTATTATGTGATTGATTTGAGGAGAAAAAATCTGCAATAAATATAAGCTACCTAGTGGATGGCTTGGCTATAATCGCGATGAAGGCCGTGGCAAGCTGCGATAAGCTCAGGGTAGGCGCAAGTCAGCCTTTGAACCTGAGATTGCCGAATTGTACATGCTTTGCATGTATGCATACGCAGGGAACTGAAATATCTTAGTACCTGCAGGAAAAGAAAGAATTTTCGATGCGGTAAGTAATGCGAATGAAAGCCGCAGAGGGCAAACCGAATCCTGCTTTGCAAAAAGTATGGAGATGTGGTGCAGCGATATTTATCCAAAATAGGAGTCGAATGCATTGGAAAGTGCAGCCATAGAGAGTGACAGCCTCGTAGGCAAAATATTTTGGAGATAGCTGCAAAGAGTAGTATTCCCTGAATAGGGAGTGTGAATATGGGGCCATTAAACCCCAACCCTAAATACCGATTATAGACCGATAGCGTACGAGTAGCGTGAGCGAAAGTTAAAAAGCACGCATAAGCATGCGAGTGAAATCAGATCTGAAATTAGGTAGCGACATGCAGGCAGGGCATGAAAGGAATGAAACATGCAGAAGCAGAAGCATGAAAATGCAATGCGATGTGTGGTGATCAGTGTTCTGCCATTCTTCTCGAAGCAAGAGCCAGGGAGTGTATGGAAGTGGCAAGCCGAAAGGCG
>JBMFSF010000036.1:0-7161 GCA_049967695.1 Candidatus Micrarchaeia archaeon | reverse complement strand
ACAAAGTCCATTTCAGCTCCACTTTTTGTGCGCCAATATTTTAGTTCTTTGCCAAGTCCAAGCAGCTCCCTAAATACGAAATTCTCTGCAAGTTTTCCTATATCATCTCTTTTGTCGTATGGGAGCATATTTCTCAATATAGCATTCCTTAAGCCTAAATCAATGAAATATATTTTAGGGGTCTTTCTTATTGATGTCGATACATTCTTGTAATATGGGTACATCCTCATTGCAATATATGTGTTTTCTATTATATCCAAATATAATTTTGCCTTATAAAAGCTGATATCTGAATCATTAGCCGCATTCGAAAGCAGAAGCATTTGTGCATCGTTGAACGATAGTGCCTTTAAAAAAGATTCAAACTCCTTTGTATTTTCTATTTTGAAGTATGATACAATATCTTTTTCAATGTAAAGATCTACCAGATTGGAAAGCAGTGATTCTTTGATGTCTGTGTTTTCGGCTTTCACAACTTCTGGGTAGCCTCCATATACTACGTATTCCTTCCACATTCTGAGCAAATCTTCTGAAAGGGCCTTAGGCATTGGTTCTGTTCCTTTTTCTATGTATTCCAATACTGAAGCATTTTTTTCCTTGAAAACATTATACAATCCAGGATCCTTTGCATTTAGGAATTCACCAAAGCTAAATGTATAAAGAGTAAATACTACTGCCCTTCCAACCAAAAATCCAAGCACCTTCTGCCTGATTTCAAGCGATGACGAACCAGATGCAAAAATCTTCGCATTGCCTTTAAATTCATCATATATTATCTTAAGTATCTCTCCTGCGTTGTCAAGCCTTTGCACTTCATCCAGAAAAAGCAGAAGCCTCCTTGATCCCTTGAGCCTCTTTACATAGTCTATTGGTGATTCGGCAATGCTGTTTCTATTGCTTAGAATGTCAAGATCAACAAACACCTTTTTGCCATGCATCTTTTCAGCAATAAGCTTCATAAGTGTGGTCTTCCCTGCTTGTCGCGGCCCGCGTATTACTACAATCTCATTCCTATGTGCAAACTGCATTATCTTGCTTTCAATATCTCTGTGGAAGAATTTTTCTTTAGCTACCACGCAATCACTGTTTATTATAAGAAAGCAGAGTTTTTATATGTTTCTAAATAACCCTGCTATTTTAAAATAAATTTAAAAATAATCCTGCTATTGTCAAACTTTATTACTGTCGTAATAATTGTAAGCAAGATTTGTTTATATTCATATTTTCTGATATCTATGCCTTTATTTATAAGTGAAAAACCGCATTAAGCCTGTTTTGTATATTGTTAATGAATTGATTAATTTGTAGACATTCTCTCCTGGGGCTGACTGTTAAAGTAAGATAGCTACTCATATATTTAGCTATGAAGAAAAGATTTTTAATTTGCTAAGTCTTTCTTATATATACTTTGTGCTATGGTAAGCTTTGCTAATAAACCCCATTCTGCTAATAAATTCTGATGGTTGCTAATAAATTGAGTGTGCTAAAATATTCATGCAAAAATGATAATTATTTAGCAAAGCTGTATGAAGAAATAGGAATAAATTTCAAGCCTTCCGACCTGCGGTGATTTATGTGGAAGAAACCCTCAATTTTATGCCACATTTGCAGGCCGTGCATTTTGTATATGCAACAACACTGGACAAGAATACCAATATAGTACTGAATGCGCATACTAAGGTACCAGAATCCGAATCCTGTCGCTGGTTTCCTATCGAAAAACTTCCAGAAGAGATGCTTGATAAAAAAGAGGATATAATAAGATGGAGAAATTTAGCAAGATTAGGATATGCCATAGGCCAAGGCTTATGAATTTATAAAATGATTTGATGCCATCTTTTCTTATACGGAAAACAAATCCTGTATATCAAAGAAGCGCTTAACTCCAGAGCTTCTACGCACAGCATTTGTAGCGGGCAGCATTTTTCACTCAGAAAAAGGCGAAATAAATAAATTGTTGAATAGTAGCTTTTTCTCTCATTCAAAATTAGAAATAGACTATGCAAAAAATCTTTATTGCTCTTAAAATACTTGCTTACATTGGAAAAACGCTTTATCAAGTATTTAGAAAACTGCCGATTTAAATAAAAGATAGAAAAATAAAAAATTTCCCTGTTTTATTGCATGTTTTCGCTTTTCTTGAACTTTGCAACATACTGTGTAAATTCTTCTTCGCTTGCCGCTATACCATGCCATTCTAGCCTCTTGACAAACTTCTTCTGGCTTGTATAAAGCACAGTCTCCCAAGAAAGCCCGTACTCTTCTATGTTGCCAGAGGTTTTGTCATTCACATACTCCATTCTGGGCTTTATCCTTCCTTCTAAAGAATATACCAGATAGAAAGGGTTCTTTTTAATGTCTTCTATCGATATCCCGAAATTCTTGAAGTAGTCGATTTTTTCCTTTATGCTAGAAAAGCTTATCGAAATTATTACCGGAGCGCTTTCCGCAAGCCTTGCAGGATCCTCGAACCCGAGGTCTTTCAAATCCTTGAATTTTTGTTCTATATAAGCAGAAGACCTTGTAAGGACTGTCGGTGCCGCTTCCAAAACCTTTTTGAGATTTCTTATTCCTTGGCTTTCAAGCAGGTTTGCTTTCTCCTGCATGTTCTCCACAGAAAGCAGTAGGATGTTTGGCGATTTTAGAATTGCCTTGCCTGGATTTACCCCATGATCTGCAAGCCACTTTATCTTCTCTTCTTTTGTTTCGGCGCTCAGGGATAGCAGTTCAGGATACCTGCCGAAAATTCTGGCAAGGTTGTCTCTGTTTGCATATCTGCTCATTAGTATTATATTTTCAGTTACCGTTTTTATGGCAGAAATTTTTACTCCCTTTTCTATGCCATAGACATCGCTTAACAGAATATTTTTTATCTTACCTTTTGCGTATCCAAAAGTGCTCTTGTCAAGTTCCTTTGAAAGTTCTATCATTTTTCCTTTATCTGCTTCTTCTCCTGCTGCGTTTTTCCTTAATAGCAAGGAGAGCTCTTCTATTTTGAAGTTATCTAGCTTGAATATTCCAAGTTCTCTGGATTTTTCTGCTTTTTTCTTTTTGTAAACAATGCTATAAAGCCCGTTTTGCTGGTTTTTTTGCTTGTCTTCCTGCATATACTGCACCATTCATTGTATTTCGATATTTGTCTGTCTTTATATATAAATCTGTTTGAGCGCGAGCTGCCACTTTCAAACCTTTTATATGAATGGTATTACCAAATCACGACCGAAATTGCATTCAATATTTATAATATGCAAAGCCAACAAAAATCTATTAACGCAAAAGACTTGTTCAGATCTGATAACGTGAGCGGTAAATACCGAACCATTTGGGATAAGAAGATTTTGCGATAAAAGATAGAACTTTGTAAATAGAGTTCCTACGTGGAGCTATAAAGGATCTATTTCCATATGCTGTAAGTGCATTTTTGGTATCTATTCTTCAATTCAAAAGCAAAATCTCCTTTTACCTTTTATTACATGCTCCAGCACTATGTTTAGATGGTTGCCTTTCAATATATCCGCATTTTTCTGGAAGGTGCTGTTGTTCCTATTCTTATTATATTTCAGCAGCCCGCCGTATTATTATTTTAGAATAGCAGATGTCAATAAGCTCCTGCTTTTCCAATTCTCATATTTGTAACTTCCATATTAAGCATGAAAGCTTGCTGTAATGGAATCATTAACTATTTTACAGGCTTGTGCACATAAGATTGCACAAAGCATTGCACAACATGTATAATATTGTAATTGTAATATATTTTGGTATTTGAAATGAAGGATTATCTTACAGGAAATAAGACAAAATTATTCTGCATAATAGGAGACCCTGCTAGGCATTCGTTGTCTCCAGCTATGCACAATGCAGCTTTTTCCAAATTGGGTATTGATGCCTTTTTTACTGCATTTGATGTAAGCAAGGAAGACTTGAAAATTTCTATTGAAGCTATGAAAAGCCTTGGCATTTCAGGCATGACTATTACAAGCCCACACAAGAACGCCGTTATAAAGTATATTGACAAGATCGATAAATTTGCAAAAGATACTGGGGCAGTTAATACAATAATTAATAAAAAAGGCATCCTTTTCGGCTATAATACTGATGGGCCCGGATTTTACGAGGCAATACGGAGAGTTTCCAACCCTTGCAAGAGATACCTGATAATCGGTGCAGGAGGTGCTGCCCGGGCCTTTATTTTTGAAATATTGGCAAAGTGCCGCGATTCTAAGATAATAATAGCTAATAGGACTTTAGAGCATGCAATTCAAATAAAAAGAGACATCAAAAAAATTTTTGGTATTGAAATTACTGTAGGCCAACTTTTCGATTCATTCCTTAAAGCAGCTGCAAAAGATTCAGATATAATAGCCAATGCCACCAATGCAGATCTTGAAAACGGTGACATATCTATTTTAAATAAGGACTATCTTGAGCCAAGGCATATTGTTTTTGATGCCAATTATGTTCCTTTCAAGCCTAAGCTGCTAAGAGATGCAGAAAGTGTTGGATGCAAAATAATTACTGGCGAGAAGCTTCTTCTTTATCAAGGTACTGTAGCATTTGAACTTTTTACCGGAATCAAAGCTCCAGAAAAAACAATGCACGCTGCAATACTTAAAGCTCTTTCAAAAAGCGGCTGAATTGCCAAGTATTAAACGTTTTCAATTATTTCAGATCATACATATGCCCGCAGAATATACTTGCTTATCTGGCTTGCATAGCCGCAAATTATTTATAAAAGATATAGTAAAGAGGCCAGATTTGAACTGCAGCGTTTTGTAATCTAACATTTTTCATAAAATGCAAGCAAATTTGTCTCAAAATTCTCCTAATAGGAAATTATTTAAAACTAATAGATAAATTAAATATAAACCATCTGGTGGAGGTGGATTATATGAAATTAGCTGACGATTACAAAGACGCATTTGAATTATCAATGCATTTTAATGCCAAAGGCAAAGCATTAGAGCTTAGCGATGCAATAAAATTTTATTACAAGATAGCAGTATTGCCATTGATAATTGCCATAGCGCTATTCGCATTATTATCCCTATCTCATGTATTAAATAAATACCAAAGCCTTGAAGGTATAACTGTAATTGCATTATATATAGCATTGCCTGCTGTTTTAATTTTTACTGCTGCCGTATACCAGTTGTTTGCAAAAAAACTTTTCCATATCTGGAAAAATAATTATAAAAATACTTTAAGCGCGGTCTTTTATGGAATGATACCTTTTATTCTGTTCGGATGGACGTTTATACTGCCAGTGGTATCAGTAATTTTCATGATTTTGATTGGCATATGGGATTTTGTTCTTCTTGTTATAGCGATGGCAAAAATGCAGAATATTACCTTGGCTAAAAGTTTCCTTGGCATATTCATTAGCCAGATTATACTTTCAATAATTGTAGGGGCTTTGATGTTTGGCTTGAAGCTTACCGGCTTTGAATCTGGGCTCATTCAAAATCCATCAACTCGTACTATCGTCATCAATATGACGAACGGGCCAGCTATAAGCAATATACAGGTAAACTGCATTCCCCAGCCAGGTTACGAATGTCAGCACGCCCTGTTTAATCAAGGCATGATCTACGCAAACGTTAGTCAGAAAATATCTTCAGATTGGCCTGTTGCACAGTTTGTAATGGTAAGCAGGGGCCAGAGCCCAGCCGGCGCAGTTTTATCCGCTCCGGTTTATGGAGGCATGCCCTCTGGCGCAATAGAGGGCGTAATAATACCTTCAGCAGCAAGGCTTTACAAAGGCGTCCCTTTTAACGGTACTATATACGTAATATTCCAGAATTCTTCACAATCATCTTCACAAAGCGAAGCAATATTTGCATATGTTTCATTCACGCCAAATTCTGACTACATCCCGCCCAGCAATGCAACCACCGGAGCTAGCAGTGGGAGCAGCCAAATACCACAGCACAATACTGACACTACAACCACCACTTTATTTACTACTACATCTACCGTACTTCCAACAACCTCAAACGAAAACTTTTCATGCGGCAATTTTGCTGTTGCTACCAATGAATATGGCTACACTGAAAAAGGTATATGCAATTGGACAGGGGGCAATCTATGGCTCAAGGCAGGTGCAGGCGGTTCGGGCTATATAGCATACAAGATAACCGGTTTGTCTGACGGCAAAGTGTATATATCAAACAGCACCACGAGCTGGTGCGGTGTTGGCTACGGGCCAGTATACCTACCGGCGCAAAAATATGTTGTGCAGATTTCCACAGGACATGGTGGAGGCTCCTGCATAAGCGATAATAACATAACATACATAATGCTTTATCAAAACAAGACATCAGGATAATTTGCAAAGCATGTTTTGCTTATTAGGAAGCAAAATCCTTTTTGCTTTATGCTTATGCTTGCAATACTTGCAAAAGCATATATATTTTTGTTACCTATTTTATCATGTTCTGTTGAGATTAATATGCACTGTTTGTGATAGGATTAGTAATGTATTTATATAAAACGTAAGTTGCGGTGATTTTATGATAGATATTGGAAAAAACGTGCCAGAAATAGTCAATGCGGTAATAGAAATACCAAAAGGATCTGGAATAAAGTACGAGTACGATGAAAAAAGCGGGATGATAAAAGTAGACAGGTTTCTTTTTACCTCAATGGTATATCCTTTCAATTATGGATTTATACCAGGCACTAGAGACGAGGATGGAGATCCTATCGATATATTAGTAATTTGTGATCCGATATCTCCTGGAGTTTTTATAGAAGCTAAGCCAATAGGCGTGCTAAACATGGATGACGAGAACGGCAAGGATTACAAAATTATAGCAGTGCCGAAGGAGAAGGTAGATCCTGTGAATGGCAAGCTCAACGATGTGAAAGATTTGGACGAGTTTACAAAAAAGAAGATAGAGCATTTCTTCACAAGGTACAAAGAACTTGAGCCTGGAAAATGGGTCAAAATAGCTGGTTGGGATGGCCCAGACAAGGCAAAAGAGATTATAAAGAAATGCATAGAAAGCTGATCTCTTGCAATTCTTCTTTTTAAGAGGCCATTGCTTTTTTTAAACGCTTTTTAATAATTTAATTGTATGCCTGCTTAGGCGTTGTCTAATAATTATTGTAATTCTACTATTCCGAAAGTTATAAAAGCCCGCGGGCGCATATTGGTTTTGG
>JBMFSF010000035.1:1747-7926 GCA_049967695.1 Candidatus Micrarchaeia archaeon | reverse complement strand
TAGTTAGACTAAATAAAATATACTAAATAAAAATGATATCTAAGATTATATAATGTAAAAATGATATCTAAGATTATATAATGCCAAAGGCGTTGATTACCCAAGTCTTGCATCAAGAGAACTTAGGCACTGTTACTACAACGTTGCAATATACGGTAAAAATTTAATAGCACCGGCACTTTAATATATTTTCAGGTGCACAGAGAGTATGATAGGATTTTCAACAACCACAATAAATATATATTTCATAATGCAGATGTCAATTAGAAAATGAGATGAATATATGGTATCTACAGAAGTTTCCACTAAGATTGTGAAGGAGCAGGAATCTAAAGTAGTAGTAATAGCAGATGAAGGCAAGATAATTCCGTACTCTTCTTTCGTAATTGTTGCAAAGGATGGCAATATAAAAGAGGTAAGATTGGGTGAACCTCTTGTCCCTCTTACAAGAAAAGAGTATAATGGGTATTTTGCTAACAACCCTGAATTTTATAAGGAATTCAATGAAAAGATCTTGGATCGATTGAAAAATTCGAAAGAAGAGCAAGAATTAAGATGGAGCAACCTTATAAGGCTCGGTGGAGGATTGATGACTATATATGAAGTAGGAGGACAATATTTTCTTGCCATGCCTTTTAGAGACAAGGATGCGCCAGGGATCAAGCTTGTTTTAGATATCGGCGCAGGTATTGGAGATATTTCAAAGTTTATGTATACTGTAATGAGAGAGGGTGTCGAAGAAACATTAGCGTATAATGGTTTGAGAGAGGTAATAGCAGGCATAAGAAGCAATTCATTGATAATTCCGCAATTTAGTTCTTCAAATCTGTCGCTTGGAAAATACAACAAGTTTATAGAAGAAATAATTTATGCTACTGCAAAGAAGGTAGGCATAGAATTTGATGCATTAATATATAAGGAAGCCAAGCTTGTAACTCCTAGCAATCCTACGATATTTGTAGAAAATGATGGTGAAAAGCATAGCCTATATTCTGCGATAGAGTACTTGAATCAGCAGACAGGTCCGAGTATAGAAGCATTTACAGGGATTATTACAAAGCTTGATGATATCAAGAATCTGGAAGATTTGGGAATACAAGATGGCGAGTTTGCAGGAGAGACTTATCTTCACAGGCAAACTGTTATTGTAAACATTGAAAGCGGATCTACATTTATATATAAGGATGGGAAAATGATTTGGAAAGGTAACCTTGAAGAATTTGTAAAGGTTACAAATGCAGAACAAGAAAAGATAGGCATAAATGATGGAAGAATAGCAACTATTAAAGTGGCAAAATTTGTAGATAATACAGACCTGCCTTTCAAAAAAGAAGTTTCTGAATTGCTAAGGAAGGGCTACTAAAATTTGATAGTATATCATGTGCAAACACGCAAAATTAAGCGGAAAATATAACAATTATATATGAAGTTATTCTATTTTTGTTTTTTGCTTTACGAATTTTATGCTACGCTTTATTATTTGATGCCTTGGATCTTACATAGCTAATGAAAAATTTATACACAAAGTATAGGCATAACCCGAAAAAGCCTATTGATGCTATTATAATATAGAAACTGCTTGATGAAAGCAGGTAATATCCATATCCTATCAACAGTGTATTATATATGAATATTCCAATAGCAGAATAAGCTAAAAAAGTTCTAAGTTTCATTTTTGCGAATCCCGCTGGAAAGCTTATTAAACCCCTTACTATAGGAATAAATCTAGAAAACAATACTGTAATTGGTCCATTTCTATTGAACCAGATATCAAACTCATCAAGCTTCTTTCTTTCTATATGGAAAATTTTCAAATGGCTGTATACTATTTCTTTACCTATTATATAGCCTATATAATAATCTATTGCCATGCCTATTATGCTTCCAAGAAAGGCTGCTGAAAAGGCAACGTAAATATTGAGCATGTGGTCTTTTGCGAGTAAGCCTGTTAAAGGTAGCACTACTTCACTAGGTATAGGAAAAGACGCGCTTTCGAATATCATCGTAATAAATACAGCAATGGACCCATAAGAAGAGATAAAATTTTTTATAATATTGGTTAAGGAGTATATTATGCTAAATATGATGAAAAAAACTGCCATCGATTCACTCTGGTATACCAAATCCAGAAAGCCTCCATCTCTGTTGTAGATCTTTTCTCATAATCGCAATTTTTGAATTTGGCAGTATGCAGACCTCTCTCCCAAATTCTATTTCCACGCTTGTTTTCTTTACTTTTTTTATTCTGCCTATAAGAGTTGCGGTACCTATGCAGCAAATTACTGCCTCTTCTTGCATTAGCGCCTTTTTGGGTATATCTTTTCTTTCCAAATCATAATACTTTATTTTTGCCTTTAATACAGGTACAGGCATCTTTCCTGCTAGTCCAACAAGGTTCCCAACTAAGCCATCTGCTTTTGCAAATGCTGGGTCTATTTCTGTAGCAAATGCAACTAGCCCTCCAGCAATTGCTTCATTTATTTTTCCAAAGTCTGTGCTTATCCCTGTTATCTTAGTTGTTATTCTTTTGTATGTGTCAGATTTTGATTTTCCTACCATCTTTACTCCAGGGATCATCTCTATTATATCGCCAATTTTGAATTTTCCTTGTAAAACTGCCCCTCCTATAACTCCTCCAGTAAGCGTTTCTATATTTGCTCCTGGCTTATTTACATCAAAAGAGCGCACAACGTACATAAGCGGGTCTTTTTCTATTTCCCTAGAAGGTGCTTTTATATTAAGCAATTTTTCAAGTAGTTCGCTTATATTTATGTTTTGGGTTGCAACAACAGGTATTATGGGTGCATTCTCTATAGCGCTGCCTTTTATAAACTCTTTGATCTGTTTGTAATGCTCTATGGCTTTTTCTTTTCCTACTACATCTATTTTTGTCTGAACAATTATTACATCTTTTATCCCTAAAATGTTAATTATCATCATATGCTCTCTTGTTTGTGGCATAGGGCAGGGTTCTGTTGCAGATATTACAAAAATAATTGCATCTATTATGTTAGCCTCTGCTATTGCTGTTGCCATAAGCATTTCGTGGCCTGGTGCATCCAATATGGAAATCCTTCTCAATTTTGTCATTTTGCAGTTTGGGCACTCCTTTTCTGTAGTATAATATGATCTGTCATTGCATTCGCATTTTGATATTATTGCATCAGCATAACCCAATTTTATTGTCATGTTTCTTTTTATGCTTTCGCTGTATTTGTCAGTCCATACATGGGTTATTGCACTTGTAAGGGTTGTCTTGCCATGGTCTATATGCCCCAGCGTCCCTACATTGAGGGTGCTTTGGGAAAATTCATTTTCCAAAAAATCCACCATAATCAATTCTACTTGTTATCATTGCTCTTAGGCTCTTTTTTAGAGAATATTTCATCTACGCTTTTGGGTCCGTATTCTGTTATCACAAGATTTACCTGGTTTGTATCAGCAGATATTGTGTCTCCCCTTACTGTTATTCTTTCATATGTTCCCTTTTCCCTTCCAGACTTGCTCTTGAGCTTTAGAACCTTCTTTTTTGCAGTACCTTCCAGTCTTTTTGTCAATGGGAAACCACTATCATCTGTTCCTCCAGTTATCTTGAACTTGTATCCGTCTAGCCCAAGCAGAGAGCCATCAATGATATCTCCTATCTTCTTGCCTATAAAAATGCTTGACTGCTCTTGGGCTATCTCTATTTGAGTTGATCTTCCTGTTTTTGCATCAGAATATGTTATTTTCATCTAATCATCTATACATAGTTTCTGGTTCTTCTTTGAACCTTTTAATACGATCTATTACTTCTTTTGGGATAGAGGGTTTCACTTCAAGGAAAGCTTCTTCGAAATCCTTTTTTATCACATAATCCCTTGATGCCCTTATCGCATTCATTCCAGCTTCGCGGCAGATATTCTCTATCTCTGCACCAGTATAGCCTTCCGCTTCCTTTGCAAGCTCTGCAATAGACACGCTTTTATCTAGAGGCATGCGCTTTGTATGTACTTTGAATATCTCTACCCTTGCCTGTTCGTCAGGTATTGGTATTTCTATTATTTTGTCAAATCTGCCCGGCCTTAAAAGCGCAGGGTCTAATATGTCTGGACGGTTAGTTGCAGCCATTACGATTACATTTTTCATTTCCTGCATGCCATCCATTTCTGTAAGCAAAGTATCTACAACCCTTTCTGTAGTGAACGAATCGCTTGAATCTGAATCTCTTGCTGGCGCTATTGCATCTATCTCATCTATGAAAATTATGCATGGAGAAGCCTGCTTTGCCTTTCTGAAAATTTCTCTTATTCCTTTTTCGCTTTCTCCTACAAATTTGCTTAACAATTCAGGTCCCTTTACAGATATGAAGTTGGCTTCCCTTTCAGTCGCTACTGCTTTAGCAAGCATTGTTTTTCCTGTGCCTGGCGCCCCGACCAAAAGCACACCTTTTACTGGGCGGATTCCCATTTTTTCGAAAGATTCAGGATGTTTTATAGGAAGCTCTACTATCTCTTTAAGCTGCCTTTTTACACTTTCTAAGTCTCCGACATCATCCCAATGAATATTTGGATGCTCGACAAAAACCTCTCTCAGCGCGCTTGGTTGTATAGAAGACAATGCTGTATTAAAATCATCCATTGTGACCTTCAGGTTTATAAGGGTTTCATTAGGTACTGATTTCTTGCCTATTATTTGAGGTATGATCTTCCTTAATGCTGCGATTGCTGCTTCCCTGCACAATGCGGCGATATCTGCACCTGTATAACCGTGTGTTTTATCTGCTAGCTCTTCTATATTTACATCTTTTGCTAAAGGCATGTTCCTTGTATGTATCTGCAAAATCTCGCTTCTTGCGTTTCTATCCGGCACGCCTATCTCTATTTCCCTGTCAAATCTTCCCGGTCTCCTTAGTGCAGGATCTATCGCGTTTTCTCTGTTTGTTGCACCTATAACAATTACTTGACCACGCGAGGTTATCCCATCCATCAAAGTAAGAAGTTGTGAAACCATCCTTCTTTCTACTTCATTTGTTGCTTCCTCTCTTTTCGGCGCTATTGCATCTATCTCGTCCATGAATATTATGGTTGGCGCTTTTTCTTTTGCTTCGTTAAAAATTTCTCTAAGCTTTTCTTCGCTTTCACCTACGAACTTGCTTACAAGTTCAGGTCCAGAAATGTAAATAAAGTGTGCATCGCTTTCGTTAGCTACTGCTTTGGCAAGAAGAGTCTTTCCAGTACCTGGTGAACCATATAAAAGGACTCCTTTTGGCGGTTCGATTCCAAGCTTCTCGAAAAGTTCAGGATATCTTATCGGAAGTTCTATCATTTCCCTAATCTTTTCTATTTCGTTTTTTAAGCCTCCAATATCTTCATAATGAACATCGCTTATTTTGATCATCGAGTCTGAAACTGCTTCATTTTTAACAATTACTTCTGTATTCCTGGTTATTTTTACGATCCCGTGTGGTACTACCTGTACGACAATAAAGTTAAATGTAAATCCAAAAAGATTAATCGGTACTATATCTCCTTTTACTACAGGTTTCTCTTCCAGCTTGCTTTTGGCGTATTCTGCAAAATCTGGAGAAAGAGGTTGCTTTTGATTCGGCGGTGGTGCAAGTACTACTCTTTCTGCTTCTTGCACATCTGCCTTTGTTATGAATACCTTATCTCCAATACCTACGCCCAAATTCTGCCTTGTATAGCCATCAATTCTGATGAAATCCAACCCTTCTTCTGCAGGATTAGCCTGCCAGACTATTGCAGCAGTAGATTTTTTTTTGCCCTTTATTTCTATTATATCTCCAGATATGACGTTAAGTAGCTTTCTTGCCTTAGAATCTATTCTTGCAATTCCTCTTCCATCATCTGTCACAAGAGCTCCTGCGACAGTTAACTCTATACCTTCAGCCATATAAGCACCTCTCTATAATTTATATGCAAAATTTATTAAGTATTAAATGTTATACATATTATATTTATTTAACATTTTTATTGTTTTATGTATTAAGATTTTCTAAATAATTTTTATTATGTCGTTATACAAAAAAGTAACGCTATTGTAATGCAGTAAATGCCTCATCATATAAATAGCATTTAATGCTTTATTATAATATATTTGTTAGGAAGATAAAAATATCTTAAGGTTTGGGTACTAATCTAAAATATCTTATTAAGATTTATTGACAAATACTAAAA
>JBMFSF010000035.1:0-1647 GCA_049967695.1 Candidatus Micrarchaeia archaeon | reverse complement strand
AGGTTTGGGTACTAATCTAAAATATCTTATTAAGATTTATTGACAAATACTAAAACTTAAGGTTTGGGTACTAATCTAAAATATCTTATTAAGATTTATTGACAAATACTAAAAATGTCAAAAAATATAAAGGTATAAAATGGATGCAGAAAACATCAGTAAGAAAAGAGGACTATTTAGCATAGGGCTTTACCTTCCAGGCAATGTGTGGATTCTCTCTATTACTTCTGCTTTGTGGTCTATCGGGCTTTCTCTCGCAACGCCTTTTCAGTCTGTTTTTTTTGAAGGTTTGGGCGCTTCCCCTTTTTACATAGGTATACTAAGCGCAATAAGCTCTGCAGTTACATTGCTTGCTTACTTCCTAGGCGGCTATTTTGCAGATGCATACGGAAGAAAAAAGTTAATAATAGTATTTAGTTTTATATCTGCAGCCTCAGCATTTTTGTACTTCTTTATAAATACCTGGACTTATCTGTTAATACCGATCGTAATAGGTGCGTTTTCCGGAATATATACCCCTGCTTTCAATGCAATGTTAAACGATTCTATGGATCCAGAATTCCGTGCAATAGGATTTGCATCATATACAATAATTACGACCTTGCCTTCGATATTTTCACCGTATATAGGAGGGCTGATAATCGAGAATTTTGGTGTTGTGCCAAGCATGAAGTTCGCGTTTGTCGCCAGCGGCATTATAGGGCTTATCGCAATATACTGGCGCATGCTTAAGCTGAAAGAAACCTGCTATAATGATGCATCAGGCGCATTAAGCAGTATAAAGCATAGAAACTTATTCAAATCCATATTAAGAGATTATCTATTTGCATTAAGGAATTCTACTTCACAGGCTAAAAAATTACTCCTTTATTCTATTACTTCGAGCTTTGCTTCAGGCCTATCTACTGTTTTTGTATCCGTATATCTTATAAACAAGCTAAGCATGAAACCTACTCAGTATGGATTTCTAGTAGGAATAAGCGCAGTTGCTACTATAGTATTCCTTATACCATCAATACATATAATAAGAAAGTACAATCTGAAAAAGATAGCGGTCCTTTCTGCATTATCTGCTCCCGCAAGCATGCTAATATTCGTATCAGCCAATGGTATGAATGACTTAATGGCATGGAGTGCTACTGGAGGAGTAAGTGGTAGCCTTTTGAGTTCCGTAGTACAAGGTCTTCAAGGCAATGCAACAACGCAGAGAATAAGGGGCAGGTTTATGGCACTTTTCAGCATGTTTTCGCTTTTAGCAATGATCCCAGGGCAAGTGATATCTGGCTTTGTATATGCATCTATTTCTCCATTATCTACTTTTGTACTTGCCATACCATTTTACATAATCTCTGTTTTAATACTGCTTGCTTTATAATCTTTTTGGCATTATTTAGCGTGCAGGGTTTATTAACGGCATTAGAAATTTGACGCTAGCCAGATAAGGAATTTATTTTGCTAGTATAAAAAGCAAAGCCTCCGCTAATTGTTGGAATTCATAAATGGAAGCTCTTCAAGATCAGAAGGCACATAAATATATCTAAGAGGTATATTATACATAACTGCAAGTTGGAGAACGCCACCTGCCTTATAAATAAATAGGAAGTTGAATTTTTAAATACTCTTGCTTCGATTATAAATAAAACCCGC
>JBMFSF010000034.1:0-8140 GCA_049967695.1 Candidatus Micrarchaeia archaeon | reverse complement strand
CTCCTGGCGCAACGGTAGCGCGCCTGCATGGCATGCAGGAGGTTGCGGGTTCAAAATTTTTATGAAAATCCCGCGGAGTCCATTTTTATTTATAAAATAAATTCTATTTCTCTTTTGCCATATCATTTTAGAGCCTATGGCGCCTTCTAAATCAAGATAAAGATATAAATCAAGGATAAAAAGAATGCTTGTAAATTCATTTTTTGATTTTATATATGGTATTGCCATTTACTGCGCTGTATTCCTTGATCTCTCTGTTATAAATGTCTGCATTTCCTGATATTATGGCATTGCCGTGCACTCTTGCTTTTCCTCTTATCAATGCATTATCTTTGACTGTTGCGTCACCATATACCATTGCGTAGCCATATATCTTGGCGTTGCCGTATACCTCGGCATTGTCTGTGACCACAGCATTTTCTCCTATAACTGCGTTTCCAGAAACAATGCTCCACCCTCCTACCATAGCATGCCCGAGTAGCTTTGCAGATCCTAAAAGTTTCGCATGATCTATTACAAGTGTCTGCAATTCGGTAAAAGCGGCAGGCCCTACCTCCGCAGTTTCCTCTACGAAGCCCCCTACGCTTTTGTCTGGATTTATATGTCTGTAGAAATTCCTGAATCCAATGCTTGCCCTTGTAATGCTTTTTCGAAGGTTTACTAGCTCACTGTAAGCTTTCAACCCTTGTATAATCCTTTCTAATTGACACCTTTTTATTTTCGTCATTTTCTATATCTTTCTCTATTATCTCACCTACCTGTTGATAATATTTAATTGTAATAAATAAAAATATGCTGTGCATGCTTTAGCATGGCTAAATATCTAAAATTTTAGCCGCAATAAAAGTAAAGAAGTAGAAACAAGGCAAAAAGCTCAAAAAAAAAAACACTATTCCTATGAATATGCTGCAGCTTTTTCTTTATCTCGAATAGCTTTGATATTTCTCATAGCTTTTTCATACCCTACTATGCTTATGACAATTACGCTTATTACTACAAGGAAAAAGCCCATCCCAATCGAATCAAGATTGTGTATCTTTATGCCTGTATTTATGCTGATTTCAAGCACTGTCGGGAATAGCAACGCCAATATACCTCCAGCTACGAACACTAGCCCTCCATATTCAAGCACGAATCTAGATATTGTGGTAGCAAGATATTTTATCTCTTTCTCAGTAAGGTTTTTCATTTTCCTTATATATGTTCCAAATAAGGCTCCAAAAATTATTTGCATTGTCATTGTGCCAAGCCCGAACAATGCTCCAGGAAGCCACCCATACCATGCATTAGGCATAGCAGGTGCAAGCACCGTATATATTATAAGTGCAAATGCGCCAAAGCCGAAACCAGCTATGAAGCCGTGGAGTAATGCAAGCTTGAGCGGCACTTCTTTTGTAGATAGCTCGTCATCGCAGCAGTTTGCAGGATTGACTTTATGTTCAAATTCTTCTTCCTGCATTGCACTGTTTTTCTTGTGTAGCCTAAACCATACACCCAACTTCCTTTCTAGATAATGCCAATGTAAATACTTGCTGGTTTTTGCAAGGTACAGTCCTGCAAGTGACATTGCGATTCCTACAAAAATATAAGTTATTGCTTCGGCATAATTGTTCATGAATATTCCTGCCAAAGCGAAGAAAGCTATTTCGGAGAGAATTGCTCTTTGAATCGTAAACCCTGTAGAAAAAAACAGCCCTGCTTTTGCTCCGCCTTTGGTGCTGTAACTTCCTACAGAATAGGAAAAGGTTATTGGCCAGGTATGCTCATCAGGAGTAGCGCCATGTACTATGCCTAAAAGATACGAAAGTACCAACGCTCCAATAAAAGTAACATTTGTCGGATTCCACAGATTTAATGAAAACATCTTATTGCGCCTCTATTATAGGTTTGCCGTGTGGGCAGCTGCATGGGCTGTTCAAGCCATTATAAATCTGCCTTGCAAGTTTATTATCAATAAGGTAGTCTATCTTCCTGCATTCTTTGCATGCTTCTTTAAGATTTCCTCCATTGTTAAACATAAGGGTTTCTAGGACTCTGTGGTTGAATTCTATTCTTTTGTATTCCTTTTCTCCCTTCCCAGTAAGGACTATTGTCCCGTTTGCGTCTTTCTTTACCATGTTTTTTGATATCATCCTTTCTACCAAAGTATACGCTGTTGGTGGCTTTATAGAAAGCATGCGGCTTAGCCTAGTGAGGGATAGCCCACCAGCATTTTTAAGAGCAAATATGCAATCCCTTTCTTTTTTTGTTATCATAAAAGCAATCCCCTATTTGACATAATAATTTAAAGTAGTATTTTAAAAAAAATTATCAAAGTCATTTTATTAGTATAATACTAATATATTTATCTTTATACTAATTAATAAACCTTTCGCATAAATCAGTGCAATGAATTCCTAAATCCGTATAAGCTAGTTAATGATATATATTGCCTCCATGCTATTAGTTATTATTATGCTTTTATTTTTCTATGGCTCCTAATTTGTAGCGTAAGCCTGCTAGCTTAAATCTAAGTTATGTAATGAATATGTAAGCATGGATAAATGTACGCATAAATTCGGCAAAAGCCGAAGTCATGTTTATCCTTTTAAATCTGCTAAACAGAACTATAAGAGTGATAAAATGCAGGAAATAAATTTCGGGATAAATGACATTGTATTTTCCGCCCCGAGCTTGGCAATAACCGCTGAAGAGCTCGTGAAAGCGTTTGCGTATAGAGAGAAAGGAAAGGAAGGGCTTGAAAACGCCGAAGCTTTGAAAAATGATACAGAAAAAATGAAGTACGGGCTGGGAATAAACCAGATAAGAATTCCAGGATATTCAGAGTCTAACGCTTCCTTTGTTGCTGATGCGCTTTACCTATTTGCTAAGGAAATAATGAAGGATCCAGAACGTATGAAAAAGCTTGACACAGAGCCCATAAGAAGTATATATTATTCTTCGGAAAGCAATCCGGATAGGAGCAGGCCTGAAATAGAGGCAGCACTGTTGCTTGCATCCGCAAAGCTTATTGAAGACGGAACAGAAGAAGGCAGAAAATTTGTTAGGCTTTTGAGACAGGCAAGGCTTATACCTATAACTTTTGCATGTGCGGGGGGAGGCCTTGCGCTTCTTGAAGCCGTAACCAACGTAAAATCCTTTTACGATGTAAATATAAGTTCCTCAGCATTAGTTATAACCGCAGATACTTCTGTATATGACAATTCAAAAGCACCAAACGCAGAATTTACTCAAGGTTCTGGCTCTTTCGTGATGTGGATTACAAAGGACCCAAAAATCGCCAAGATCTCCTATGAGAGGGGAATTGGCAGCTTCCATATACCGTTGGCAGATTTTACTAAATTTGGGGATGAAATACCTGTAGTACATGGCAAATTCTCGGAAAGAGTATATGTATATGCTGTGGCAAAAGCCCTGGAAGAAATGGAAAACAGCAAAGGGATAAATGATGTAAGCTTCTTCGTGACACACGTGCCCTTCCCTAAGCAAGCAATATATTTTGCAAGCTTCCTTTTCGCCCACCAGCTTAGAAAGACCAACCATGCTCTTCTTGAAGAGATAGAAAAAAGGGAGGGTGTTGGAAAAGAGCCGCTTGGAAACCACCATAAGCTTACCGAGCTAATAGACAAGAAGCTTGAAGAGTTCAACAAGTCTACTCCAATACTTCCTGAAAGCAAGATCATTGACTATATAGAAAATGATCCAGAAATAAACGCATATTGGGATTGGCTTAAGAAGCTCAGGTCGCAAAAGGAGTTTGACGATTTTATAAACGCACTAAATATAAAGAATGCGCTTATACTACCTTCAAATATAGGCAATTCCTATTCTAGCTCCGCATTTGCGGCTTTTACAAGCATGCTACTTAATTCGGAAGAATCAAAGCTGCTTGGCAAAGCAGGTGTACTAGCATTCTATGGAAGCGGCGCAATTGCAAGCATAATACCAGTAACTATTGCATCATCCCAAGGCATAAAAAGCCACATATATATTGATGACAAATCACCTATATATATAGACAGCAAGCAGTACATACAGCTGCATGAAGACCTTGTAAGGGGCGAGGTATCTAGGACAGTAACCCATAGCAACTTGCTTGAAAAAGATTTGAAATTCCTTGGAATGGAGAACCTTGCAAAAGGTTTCCATATAGTAAGGAGGAACAATGACGGCACTGGAGAATATGCATATAGTGATGGCAATTCGATATCAGAGCTTGTCATAAGGTATTAATTTAAAGGGTGTTTTTATGAAAAAAGTATATATAGCATCGGCAGTTAGAACTCCGATAGGAAAGTTTGGTGGCAGCTTAAAAACGCTTTCAGCCGTTAATTTGGGGAGCATAGCTATAAAGTCTGCAATAGAGAAGGCAGGAATAACTCCTGAAGATGTCGACTTCAGCATAATGGGAAACGTGTTGAGAGCTGGCCATGGTCAGAATATAGCAAGGCAATGTGCAATAGCTGCAGGCATACCTGCTGAGAAGGACAGCTATAGCATAGATATGGTCTGCTCTTCCGGCATGATGAGCATAATAAATGCTTCCAATATGATAGTAAACGGCGATGCTGACATTGTGATTGCAGGAGGCACGGAAAGCATGAGCCAGTCAAAATTTGTCATAGGCAGCGACATAAGATGGGGGATAAAGACTACAATGCAGAAGAATCTTGAGCTTGTCGATACGATGCAGGTTGACGGGCTTATGGATCCATTTAACTCTAAGGCAATGGGTATCGAAGCAGATATGCTTGCGAAGGCCCATTCTATAACCAGAGAGGAGATTGATAAAGTAGCTTATATGAGCCAGCAGAGGGCAGCCCAATCTTCTAGCAATGGCTTTTTTGCAAAGGAGATTGTTCCTGTGCAACCCTCTCCATCAGTTCCTCCAGTAAGTATAGATGAGGGAATCAGGCCAGATACAACATTGGAAAAGCTTTCTGCTTTAAAGCCTGCATTTTCTCCTGATGGAATGCATACAGCAGGCAATTCATCACAGCTTTCTGATGGCGCCGCAGCCTTGGTCCTCATGAGCGAAGACGCAATAAGCAAATATGATATAAAGCCCAGGGCAGAGCTATTGGCATACTCGTGGGCTGGCGTAGAGCCCTGGAGGTTCATAGAAGGACCAATCTATGCCATAAGAAAGCTCCTTGCCAAATCAAACTATAGCATAGATGATATAGACTTTTTCGAAAACAACGAGGCTTTTGCATTAAACAATGTGCTTTTGAACAAGGATCTTGGCATAAGCTATGACAAGCTAAATATAGCGGGAGGTGCAGTGGCGCTTGGTCATCCAATAGGAGCTAGTGGCGCAAGGATAGTCGTTACTCTTCTTAATATCTTGGAAGAGAAAAATGCAAGATTGGGCGTAGCTAGTTTATGCCATGGTACTGGAGGTTCTACTTCTCTCTTGTTCAAGCGCTAAAATGGGAAAGCAATAACAGAAAAAATTAGTTAAAAATAAAAATAGAATAAAAAAACTTATAATATGATGAATGATTAAAACGGTGTAAAAATGGCTGAAGTTACAGTAAGGGTTGCCGGAGCAAACGGCGATGGCATAGAATCTACTGGTGAGATGCTCGCAAGGATAATGATGAGGGCAGGGCTATATGTTTTTGCATATAGAAGCTACCAGTCTATAATAAGAGGAGGTCACGTCTGGTATCAGATAAGAGCCAGCAACAAAGAGGTTCATTCTTTTGGCGACAAAGCAGACATACTGCTTGCAATAAACCAAGATGCAATAACACACCAGTTGTCGCATATAAAAGACAATGCATTGATAATATATGATGGCAAGAAGATAAACGTTGATAACCTCAAGGGATCTTCTTACAAACTTGTTGATGTTCCTATGCTTGACATAGCCATAAAGAACGGCGGCGATCCGATACTTAGGAATGCTGTAGGTATTGGCGCAGTGCTAAAGATTACTGGCATAAGCCTTGACATCTTCAATGCTTATGTAAAGGAGAAATTTGGCAGAAAAGGCAATGATGTGGTAAACAATAACATAAATTGCGCAAGCGAAGGCGCAGCTTTGGCAGAGCAGGTCTTCACGATCGAAAGCCCTAACGTTAAGAGTTATTTGATAAACGGAAATGAAGCATTGGCAATGGGCGCATATGCAGCAAACTGCAGGTTTTATGCCGCGTATCCGATGACTCCTGCAACTTCTATACTGCAATGGTTTGCAAGCCATGCAGATCATAAGATAGTTGTAAAGCAGACAGAAGACGAGCTTGCAGCTATAAATACGACAATAGGTGCAGCAGTTACCGGTGTTAGGGCAATGTGCGGAACAAGTGGTGGTGGTTTTTCTTTGATGGTTGAGGCGCTTGGCTTCGCATCTATGATAGAAGCACCTATAGTCGTTGCGGAATCTGACAGGACTGGTCCTAGCACAGGCTTACCTACAAAAACAGAGCAGGCAGATCTGCTTTTCCTTATGCATGCTTCTCAGGGTGAAGCCCCAAGGATAGTAGTAGCGCCTAGATCTGTTGAGGAATGTTTCGAAATAGGAAAGGAAGCATTCAATCTTGCTGACAGATACCAGTGCCCTGTTTTGGTAATGCTTGATCTCTACCTTTCTGAGCAGCTCAAAGGTGTGGCAAAGCCAAATCTTGAAGCAGAGATAGATAGAGGAAAAATAGCAAAAGAACCTACAGGTGAAAAGTTTAAGAGATATATGTTTACGGATGATGGAGTATCCCCAAGGTCACTGCCAGGTACTGCAGGGCTGGAATATGTAGCAGGTAGTGACGAGCATGACGAATATGGTTGGCTAGTCTCTGATTACTATGCAGGAATAGACAAGTATGTAGATATAAGGAAGAGAATGCATGAGAAAAGGATGAAAAAGATCGAGACAATGATAGCTAATGAAAAGGGCAAGTTTGTGCCTAAAATAGAGAAAGAGGGGGATTTCTACATAGTGACTTTTGGCTCGACTTCGGAACCGGCAAGGGAAGCCTGTGAAATCCTGAAGGCCCAAGGCCTGAATGTAGGGCTCATAACATTTAACTATATAATGCCAATGGATAAACAGGAGACAATACGCTTGCTAAAGGACAAAAAGCTCATAAATGTAGAATACAATTATACAAACCAGCTTGCATATGTGATAAGAGCTAATACTGGCATAAGCATAGACCATAGCGTTAATAAATATGATGGGGAGGCAATTACGGCTGAGGAGATATCCTCAAAAGTTGCAGAAATTATAAAAAGATGGTAAATATGGAAGATAGCGAATATCAATATGGAACGGACCAAAAGGCAGTTTTCTGCCCTGGTTGTGGGGATTTTGGAGTAGTTGCTGCGCTTAGGAAAGCAATGACTGATCTCCATATAGAGAAAAGGAACATGATGATAGTTACGGGTATAGGCTGCAGCTCTTCTATACCAAACCAATTTTCAACATATGCTATACACAGCCTTCATGGCAGGCTGCTGCCTGTTGCAATGGGAGTAAAGCTTGCAAATCCTGAGCTGACAGTAATAGGAGCAGGAGGGGACGGTGACGGCTATGGAATAGGTTTGAACCATTTCATTCAAACAGCAAGAAGAAATATAGATATTACATATATAGTGATGAACAATGAGATATACAGCCTTACAACCGGTCAGTATTCTCCTACAAGCCTTAAGGGAATGAAAACGAAATCCTCACCTTTCGGAGCAATAGAAGATCCAATAAATCCCATCAGCCTTGCACTGAGCGCAGGTGCAACATATATAGCAAGAGGATTTTCAGGTGACATACCACATCTCTCAGCAATGATAGAAAATGGCATAAAGCATAAAGGATTTTCCTTAATAGATGTGTTCAGCCCGTGCGTAACATTCAATACATACAACACATATGATTGGTTCAAGCAGAGAATTTACAAGCTGGAAGATGTAAAGCACAATCCTTCAGATTTCAACGCAGCAATGCAAAAGGCGCTGGAGTTTCCAACACTTGGAACTGACCACATACCTATAGGGCTTTTCTACGAGACAAGCAAGCCAACATACGAGGAACAGGATATAACCGCTAAAAATACTGTAGTAGCAAGAGAGGAGAAGCCAAGCAAGGAAGAAATGGACAAGCTTCTTGAAGCTTACTCATAAATTTATTTTATTTTTT
>JBMFSF010000033.1:0-8261 GCA_049967695.1 Candidatus Micrarchaeia archaeon | reverse complement strand
ATTTGTGAAGAAAATAATATTATTGGTTATTTATTAACAATTATTAGACAACGCCCCAAGATAAAAACAGATTTAGATAATAAATAGATAAGAATAATTTTTGGGGTTACGATGCTGTGTCACAATTTGCAAATTTGCATTATCTACAAGGCTTTTATATAATCGTTATAAAAACTTTTACTTAATAATATTATACAATAGCTCCATAGTCTAGTGGTCATTGCACAGAAATTTGATAATCTCGGTGCAACTATAAAAGGACGCCAGGCTCTGGACCTGGAAACGCCAGTTCGACTCTGGCTGGAGCTATTGCGTGTTTATTATGGATGAGCTTAAAGAGCTTAAAGACCATGTAATAGTATGTGGTTACGGCGCCGTTGGTACTGAGGTAGTAGAAGTCGTTGCAAGCAAAGGCATAAAAGTCGTAATAATAGATATAGATCCTGCAAAAATCAAAAAGGCAGAGGAGCTTGGGTATTTGACAATAGAAGGAGATGCAACCTCTTCCAAAATCTTGAAAAAAGCGGGCATAGAATATGCAAAAGCAATAGCCATAGTAATGGATAATGATGCAAAGGATCTATTTGCAGTGCTCACAGCAAGAAGTATTAGCAAGAGCATATTTATTGCAACTAGGGCTAACGACGAATTTGTAAAGCAGAAACTTGTAGAAGCAGGAGCAGATTTTATAGTAATGCCGGAGGTGTCAGCTACAAAAGAAATAATAAAAGAAATAAAAAGAAGCAGCTGAATTTTATGAAAGAAAGTTACCAAGAAGAGATAGAGAATGCTTCCATAGAATTTATAATTATAGCTGCGGTAGCAATTGCAGTAATATCTTATTACATGATTTACCTTTTATCTTCTAATACACAGGTTTCTATTTTTTATACAACATCCGCGCTGTTCGATGCAGGCAATACTAATGTTGATGTTGCAGGGTTTATTCCGCCAATGTTCTCTATAAAATTTTACGAAATGATGGCAGTACTGATTATTGATGGAATATCTAAAATATTGGTAGTCAGTATAGCAATAGCTGGAGTAATAAGCATATTGTCAAGGATAAATATACAATCAAGGATAAACAACAGAGTTGCCAAGCACCTTAAAAAGCATGTCATAATATGTGGATATTCGCCATTGGCAGAAAGGATCTGCAATGAGCTTGAAGCTGCAAAAATAAAATTCGTTGTAATAGACAAGGACAAAGAAAAGATAGAAATGCTAAGCGAGCTAGGATACATTTTCATAGAAGGGGACTTTTCAAGGAGAGACATATTAAAAGATGCTGCAATAGATAAGGCCTCGATTGTATTGTTTGCTACTGAAAATGATTATATGAATATATTAGGTATACTTGCAGTAAAAAGCTTAGGATTTAATGGCAAGATAATATCTAGGACAAAAGATGAAAATACAAGGACAAAAATGCAGAGGGCAGGCGCTTACTTGTGCGTAGTAGCAGAACAGCTAAGTGGCATAGAGATAGGAAATGCAATAATAGAAAAATAGTGGTTGCCTTGCTGAACAGGAATCTTTTAACAATATCTTTATCTTTATACGCTATTGCAACAATCCTTACATATGTAACTATCGGAAACCTGCTATTATCTATTTTGTGGAATCTGCTTTCTACTTTTGAGATATATGCACCTTACCTTATACCACAAGTGGATAGCACAAACAGCTTTATAATAATAGCTAATTTAGCAGATTCCATAAACTTTGCCATTATAGCAGTTTTCCTTGCAGCAGCATTTTTAGGATTTATAAAAAGCGCAAGCCAAAGGAAAGCGTATGCCAAAAAGAAATTTGAAAAAATGAGTGGGCACGTAATAATAGAGCCATATAACAGCTTGGCGTCAGCTTTAGCGAGAGAGTTGAAGCAAGAAGGCATAAAATATGTAATAATAAATGACAATCCAAACATATCTGAAAGGCTATATAAAGAAGGGATAGTGATTCTTAATGGAAAACCGGCATACGAGGAATCTTTCAAGCTTGCTAATATAGCAAAAGCAAGTTATGTAATAGCAGCCACAGAATCTGATACACAAAATGCGTTAATAGCCATAGCTGCAAAAGCCGCGAACCATAATATCAAAGTTATATCAAGAGTAAGCAAGCCAGAAAACATATCAAAACTTAGCTTAAGCGGTGCATATTTTACTGTGGAATTAGAAGCGCAAGCAGGCAGGAACATTGGGAATGAGATATTGAAACATATTATATCTTAAGTAGTTTATAAAGTGCGCTTTTATCAATATCTGCTTTTGCATCATGAAAAATATGCAAGGCAACTACTTATGCTTTAACTTATGCCTTAGAAGGGTTTTTGCTTTTCTCGCATTCATGTACATTGCAATACCGACAAGCAATAACAATATCCCTATGCCTAAAGGTCCATACAGATTGTTGTAAGAAAGCACATATCCGCCAATATTTGTAATTACCATCTGCTTTGTTGGCATTATAGTATAATTGTATTCAGGAAGCAGATTTATATTTTGCTCTGATGAAAGGGTATTTGTAACGTATATCGACTCATTAAGCTGGTTAAGGCTGAATATTTGCGGCTCTGGTGAGGGATAGCCATAGAATTCTGCAGTTATCCTGCCTTCGCCTGTCCCACAGACTTTTATTTGTGCATTGAATGAGCCGCCGTTTGTCATTATCACGTTTGCAAGCCCGACTTCTGTAGAATACACCCCGCTTCCATTTGGATATATAGGAATGCAGAATGCTACAATATAATTGCCATTGTTGATTTCATTAAGTGCTATTTCATTGCCTATTGTACACGAAGGGAGGGGCAGCGTGCTATATCCAGGGTTATTGACATTGCAGTTTACATTCTGAAATGCTGAAAGCATGCTATTTGCAGGACCTGGGCAGCCACCATTCGGTGCTCCAAAATAGTAAGTTGTAAGATTTGCTGCTGCAATGCCGGAAGAATTAAAGCTTTCCGAAGCAGAACCCATGCTGTATGATATGGTATTAGTTGAAAGGGGATTTGCTAAAGTGCAGTTTGAATGGCTAGCAATGGAAGGATTGAAAGCACAGTTCTCTACATACTCAAAATAATTTTTGGTAAAGTTGCTGTAATCGTATCCTGTAGGTTTTGATGCATAATCTGCAGGATCATAATAGTTCAAATTGCCATTGTAGTATATATATATTGGCACCGACTCGCTATAAGGAGAGCAGTCAGTGTACAGCGGGCCTGAACAGCTGTATAAAGTGCCAGAAATCTCTATTGTAGACTCGTTTGAATTGCTGGAATCCACGGTAGTAGATGCATTTAAATCTATATATGTCTGCCTTGCAAAATCTACGTATACTGGTGCGTAAAAAGTGTTATTGAAATTATCTACAAAAGTGTAAACAAGCCTATTAAAGCCCAATAATGAATTTGAGGTGGAAAAGATGCCAAGCATATTTTTCCTAACAGAGGCACCATAAATAGAGAGAAGCGAAAGCGAGGTAGAGAAATTGTTGTTAGGAGTGATATTGTAGCTTATTAGGACATTCCCAGCAAAAGCATCTATCGAATTGTAGTAGTAAGGATTTTTATTTACACCTGTCAAAAGTACTGACTCAAGATTTGAAGGAGCAAAAGGATCAATTCCATAGATGTTTTGAAATGGCGCCGCAACATATTCATAGGCAAATCCTGGATTTTCTGTGCTTGGCTCGTTACCTCCACTTTGATTTATGTAAACTATCTGATAATAAGCAACATTCTTGGAGGCATTAAGTACAAGGGGAGTATTCAAATTGTTAGCAGGATTTGCTGTCTGGTTTACAAATATTTCACCAAAGCCTCTGCTCGTAAACATATAATAGTATAGCGATGGGCTTACAATAAGATCTGCATCAGAGGTAGAAGCGTTATAGAAGTTCTGCTTGGCCACGTTTTCTAAGTATATGAATCCGCCACGTACACTCTCGTTGATTGAGCTTGCTTTATAATAATTATCTACATAATAGGTGTAATTGTTTGAACTGACTGATTGTGTGAAACCCCAATTACATATTTTTGAAGCATCGCAAGTATAGCCGCTAGAGCAAGAGGATGGCGTAGATTTTCCTGAATCTATTATCTTCTGGTCATAATCATCCTTTATGGAGAAAGCGTAGCTATAATTAAATGGACGATCTATGTAACCCGAAAGTGTGCTGTTTATAAATACTGGGGTAATTTTATAATTGTTGCTTTGCGGGCTTGAAGGCTGCGCAACGATAGGGCATTCCATGCTGCCGGAAGAGCATGAAGGTGTACCAGAAATTGTGCAGGAATAACTGCTTCCTGTATTTCCGTTTTCGCATTTTGGTATGTTGCAAGAGGGCTTTCCGCTTACGCATATGGGCTCGTAAACTCCAAGAGTGCTGCTTGTGCATAGTGCCGTGCTTCCAGAAACGCCACATGAAACGGAACCAGTAGATGTACAGGATGGCTGCCCTCCATTTGTACAAGATAATCCTTCCTGATCTATTGGGCATGTTGCATAGCTAGTCAATTTGTTGTGTGATATACATTCAACACCAGAATAGCCAGATCCTGAAGCACCCGATTGGCTTACACTACAAGGCGATCCCGGAGGGCATAATGAAGCAAGAGAAGAGGAAACCGAGAAATAATCATTAGGGGTACCTCTTGAAGTTGCATATTGGAAAGCGTTTGGTGCAACTGCTATAGGGGCATAAGTATAGGTAAGCACAGGCGTCTGACCACAGAGGCTGTATCCTGCATTAGAAGAACTTCCATAATTATAATTTATTACGCCATTTAATGAATTGTTCACATAGCATTTGAATGGGCTATATGCCATTTTTGACAGACGAGTATAATTATATAGATTCGCATTGAAGAAAACAAGCTCTGTATAAGGAGAGGATGATGCCCAACCTCCCTTAACATGTGCAAGTATGGCTGCGGTACCATCATAACCTATTGAAAAGCCAAAATCCCCAACATCTGGTCCAGTTACTCCTGGCTTATATGTTGCAGGTATTGATGGTCCAATTGGAGGATATGGCGTATCAACTTGCAGCAACATAGGCAAAATCTGCGTTATATCTAATGTTGCATAGCTGTTGCCTGTGCTTATGTTCTCACTTAAAATCCAGCCGTATGGAGGATATATTTCTGTAGAATTTGAAGAAGGATTCATAAGAGAAGTGTAAGAAGGCTTACAATAAGGCGTGCCATCTGATGAACATGCAGGAGTATAACTCCCAGAACCGCAAGTTGGCGTGGACTTTGGAATATTAACATTATGTATATTAACACATGCTACACTAGATACACCAGTGCTACCAGAAAAGCATCTAGGTACACCACCATATGAACAAGATACTGTTGGTACCCCCAGATCGTTGAAAACAGTTCCGTTTATTGGCAATTCTGTATTGTTTGCAAGGAATACCCTAAGCAGAAGGATTGCAGACGGATTACCATTTATTTGGAAGGTCCAATCATCTACAACATACAGCATCCCGTCATAATCTGCTATTGCAACAGGATGATGATTTGCTGGAGAGTCAAGAACTTCTGGTGCATTATTATACGCATTTTTAATAGATGTTTGATACAAGCTGTCAGACTCACTATTTTTTATGTAAGAAGAGATATTCAGATTATTGAATACCAACGATATGTTGCCAACAAAAGCAAAATCTTCCTTTGTGTTGTAAATAGGTATGTTGCTAGAATCTGGATTAGAAACATATACATACTGACCTCCAGGAGTTGCAGCTATTTCAGACCCCTTCTCTACTTGGAATACTTTTGGAATATTTACACTATCATTTATAATAACGCTGCCATTGCTTAGGAACCCCACGATTTCTGTTTTTCCGTTATTTTTGCCAAGCATGAAGACATCGTTTGAATAATCTGAAGACATTGCAAATGGATTAAAGCCTTGCAAACATGAAGACCCTTTGTTTGAATTATCACAATTGTAATGAGTATCCCATCCAAAAATATACCCAGAGCCTTTAGAGACTGTTGTTGCCTCTGTTATATAGAAATTCTGAGCAAGCATATCAGTTACATTCATCCAGTAGTTCTCCCATGCAATATTCCATTCTGCAGCACCGCTAAAATTAGATTTACCGTTAAAGAAGTTTCTAGGTTGGAGAACATTCGGCAATTCCATATATCCTTTAGGAACTAAGGTCCCTTTGATAAGATTGGAAATTTTAGAAGAAGACCAGCAAACTCCCCAAAAACCTCCAGTGCAAGTCGATGTCGAATTTAATATGTAGACATTATTTTCTGGAGTTGATATTATTGATAACGGATTTGATATATTAACAAAGGTGTTTGGTTTGCCAGAATCTATTACAAAAAAGTCTCCTGAACTTTGATTAAATGAATTATCATAAGACATTGCATTGAATGTATAATATGTAACATTATAAGGGAATTCTACAAGCGTGTTGTTGAGCGATGCAAAAAATGCTGAACTCGTGTTGAGCTTAAAAGGATCAAGGTTGTTTGCAGGAGGCAAAAAGTTTGGTGGGCTATAAAGATTAAATGATTCATTAAGATATGTTGTCTGGCCTGTTAATGTAGTATAGCCAACAGGAATAGTTATGTTATAATAGAAATATGGCAAAACTGGCGAAGGGCCCAGGTTTGCCACATTTGAAGATACAGATAATGAATTTATGCTGCCACCATTATTAAAAGCTGCAATGAGCTTGCTTTTGTCATTATTAAGCCATACTTTTGCATAATAGGCTTTGCCGTTTTCATAAGCGGTGCCGGAACCAATATGATAATACTGTTCGCCGCATACATGCTTGCATCCGTACGGTGCATAATATAGGCAAGAAGCACAGCTCCCAGATACTGGTGAAGAAGATGAAGAAGAATAATTCATGCCATCAAAAGAAAGACCTGAAGGGGATATTCGTTCTGGCACAGGTATAGGTATATTTGAATTATTAAGCTGCATGCTAAATGAGGATTCTGAAGTATAACTCCATTCCTGATCTTTAACTGTCATAATGCATGGTCCATTGGTCCCTCCCATAGAATTACTACATTCCCCATAATTCGTGCATGAGAGTTCGTATTTTAGGTCAGGTATTGAAATATCTAGAGACAAAGGAACAGTGTCACTAAAATTAATTAATTGCGCATCCCAAGACCATACTGCTGATATGTTAGTAGGCAACTGCTGGAATACATAACTCTTTGAATTGTAACCATTCGATACATTAAAGCTGACAGTAGAAAAAATTGCGACAGGCATATGAGTATTTTGCCCCGTATAACCTAAATTATCAATTTCTCCTCCATAAGTACCCACTGTTGCTGAAATAAGATTAGAAGGCATCAAGAAGGAAAGTATCGAACCTATCTCACCAACAAACAAGAGCGAAATTTTGTTAGTATTAGAATATGAGGTAATTTTAGCTGGAGCTGCATTTGTCACTGTCAAAGCTCCTTTATTATTGCCTTGAAAATTATCTGTAGCAAAACCTGGCGGGGTAAAAACGTTCTGTAAATAATCAAGATATGCAGGGGTTTGCAAATTCCAGCAAATGTTTATATTTGTAGCATATTCCATTGTAAGGTACATCTGCTGCTGCTGTGATAAGCAGGCATCACCGCCTATGAATGTGGAAGGCGTTGCCGAAAAGTATGTAAGGGACGATGATGCTGCATTGCTATCTTGCGGGTTAATAGGGCAGGTCAAAAGCCATTTTGCACTCCTCGCATTAGAAGCCAAAACATTAGCAGTAACGGGCATTGCCTGTTCAGATAAAGGTATACTAGGAGAGAGCTGCTGCCCTCCAGCGACATCTCTAAAATCAGTATATGTATAGCAGCTTTGGCTAACCTCTAAACAGCCAGTATAGCTATCACCACTTAATTTTGCGGTTGGCTTTGCGCATGCACTATTAGAATATGCAGTAGAAGCATTAGATTGTGCAACGAGAATAATAATTACATATAAAAATATCAACACCAAATACGTAGATTTCGATAGCCACGGTATTTTATTATTCATATTTTTACCTACTTTAATATTACTTAAGATATTAAATTATTATTATTTTTGATTATTGTTTGTGTAGTTGTTAAAAATCCTATCATACTCTCTGTGCACCTGAAAATATATTAAAGTGCCGGTGCTATTAAATTTTTACCGTATATTGCAACGTTGTAGTAACAGTGCCTAATTTCTCTTGATGCAATACTTGGGTAATCAACGCCTTTGGCATTATATAATCTTAGA
>JBMFSF010000032.1:0-8634 GCA_049967695.1 Candidatus Micrarchaeia archaeon | reverse complement strand
AACCCGCAACCTCCTGCATGCCATGCAGGCGCGCTACCGTTGCGCCAGGAGCCCAAAAAAAAATAAAACTAAGTTCAGACTGGAGATATAAATATTATATTGCCTCCGCGCAATAAAATTGTACCTAGCTTTGCTTTAGTTTCGCCATCATCTATCTCTTCTGCATCGTCCATGACTATATTCATGTGTGCATCAAACGAAGTTATTTTACCCCTTATGCTTACGTTGTTTTTTAGTCTCACTAGTATAGACTTCCCTAGGGCTTTGTTCAAAAGATCAAAAGGCCTTTCTTGCATATCAATCACTTTTCTATTTCAATAGCTCATTATTACCTTATCATTCATTTTTTAATTTATTTAAATCTTCCTTTTTAATTCCAAGTTTGACTTTGCCAGTCCCAAGATTAATCTGCTTGCCTATGAGTATGTTTTCGCTTACTCCTTTCAAAGGATCCAGCTCTCCGAATATGCTTGCATTTATAAAGTGCTTGACCGTTTCTTCGAATGCTGCACGGGCAAACACAGACTTCTTTTCGCCGGATATGCCATGCCTTCCCACGCTCTTTATGATGCCATCTTTTGTCATTGCATCTGCCAAAAGCATTATGTGCCTATAGCCTATAGTAACCCCTTCATTTTCCATAGTCTTGTAAAGCTCGTATGCTATGGTATTTCTTGCTGCTTCTATTCCATATATCTTAAGAACTTCGAAAGGATTGTTGCATCTTATATTCCACTTTTTAATTCCCTCTATCTTCATTGTCTCTTCAAGATTGCTGCCACTAGTAACTATATAATATGTTTTATCACTTGCCTCTTCTATTACTGCCTTTTTTATGCCTTTTATGCCTGCAACAGTAGTATCAAGTATTTTAAGGAAAAGACTTCTTACTCCCTTCATGCTAAGGTGCTGCTGTAGGTCTTTGTCTCCATTCTCTTTATCTGCAGCTTTTTTTGATTTTTTTACTTTTATAAATATATCGTCCCCTTCTAGCTCAGCTTCTATGCTTGGCAATTCCGAGAGGGCGTTCATTATCTTCTTTTCATTTACTTCATATTCTTTCATAAGTTCTCTGTCAAGATGTAGTACCATTTTTTGGCCTACAAGATTTTCATTGTAGCTAGAGAGTACTTCCTTAATCGTTACCTCTTCTATCTTCTTTCTTATCTGTTTTACTTTATCATAGTCTTTTGCTATGTTGTCTTCCATAAAAACTTCCATTACAGGACTTTTTGGCTTCTTCCTACCATCAACAATTTCTATTATCCTCGGAAGCCCAGAAGTGGTTGCTATAATTGTAGTTCCTGCACTGTGAAGTGCCCCAAGGACCATCTGGGTTGTAGGCTCTCCCATAGATTGCGCAGTAACTGTACCTATTGCCTCGCCATAAGTTACGCTATAATTTTTATTCTTCTCTTGCTTTTCCATGTAATCACCTCATTTCTTGGATTTTGCGACCTTCTCCATCATAGGATCTACGCCATCTCCTCCGTATATGGTCTGGATGAGCCTGTCGCTTGCATCCTTAACACTAAGGTCCTTGTCTACATAGAAATCCTGCATCGCATGTATAAGCCTTCTCTGAAGATAACCGCTGACAGCAGTTACCAGGGACTTTGCCTGCATTGAAGCTCTTGATCCCATTGCATGCATATAGTATTCCATTGGCTCGAGGCCGTCAAAGAAGCTTGAATATATGAATCCTTTTGATCTTGCGCTTTTACTGCCCTTTTTTATGTATGGCAGTATCCTTCTTGAATAGCCGTGAATGAGCCTCTTACCCCTGACTGTTTGCTGGCCTAAGAGCAGGCTTGTCTGCACAATGTTTACTATCTTTCCTCTTGCCTTGAGGATGGCCATAAGATATGCCATATTAGATTCGTCCATGTACTTTGAAAGCCTTGCGCTTGCCTCGCTTCTTGCACTTTCTAGTGCCATCAACGTCTCTATCTCAAAAGTCTCCTTTGCAGTATATCCAGGCAGATTTTCGAGCATTTTGTTTTTGTATTTTTCCTTTATTTCTTTTACTTTTTCTTTTGTCTCTTTTATGATCTTTTTCTTTTCTTCTAATGCTTCTTTGCTTATATAGAAGTCTCTTATGCCTATTGTTATACCGAACATATAGGCTCCTCTCAAAGCAACATTTGTCATATCCTTCATGAACTTGTTTATGAACTCTGCACCATACTCATCAAAAAGGCTTATTAGCAATGCACCATTATTTCCAACAAGGGCATCACTTATTATGCCTTTTTCTAATACTCCGTTTCTAATTACTACTTCATTTGACTTATCCTTAAATTCAAAATTGAAATCCTTTGGCAGCAGCATTGAGAATATGGATTTGCCAGTATACAATCCATTCTCAGATTCCTTAGGAAGCTCGGTTATGCCTGCATTAGCAAGCATTATTGCTGTCTCTTCTTTTGTGTATAATGCCTTGTCGTTTGTAAGTATATACAAGCCTATTATAGGATCTTCGAAGACAAATATTATTGGACGCCCATCTCTTGCTGAAAGTATTAGCCTGCTTGGATCCATAAGGTATTTGGCTTCTGTCTGTGCTTCCAGAGATTGGGGCACATGTATGTTCATTTCGTCTCCGTCAAAGTCTGCATTGTATGGCACTGTTGCAGTTATGTTTATCCTAAAGGTTTTTCCCGGCATTATCTTAGCGCGATGGGCCATTATTGATATCCTATGCAATGTAGGCTGGCGGTTGAAGAGCACAACATCGCCATCTATAAGCTGGCGCTCTACAGAGTCTCCTACCTGCAAGTTTGCTATAATGTCTTCTTTATTGGCATCTGTTATCCTTTTCTTTACACCGTTTTTTGATATTATGTCTACTGCCATAGGATACTCAGTCCTGCGTATCCATTTCCTTATTTCTTCAATATTCCATTTAGTTACATACATTGGAACAGTAAGCTCCTCTGCTATCTTTTGGGGTATGCCAAGCTGATTCACCAATATCGAAGAATCAGGAGTGATAACTGTTCTTGCTGAAAAGTTTACCCTTTTGCCGCTTAGGTTGTATCTGAGCCTTCCTTCTTTTCCTTTCAGCCTCTGCGCAAGCGTCTTCAAGGGTCTGCCGCTTCTATGCCTGGATACAGGTATACCTGGAGTTTCATTATCAAAGTATACAGTAATATGATACTGCAAAAGCTCCCACTGATCGTCTATTATGATTTGTGGAGCGCCAGCATCGATATCCTGCTCAAGCTTCCTGTTTACCCTTATTATAGCAGCAAGTTCATGAGTAAGATCATCTTCACTCCTCTCACCAGACTCCAAAGTTATTGAAGGTCTTACGTTTACAGGAGGCACCAAAAGCGCATCCAGAATAAACCATTCAGGCCTGGTAGACTTAGCATCTATACCAAAAAGCGCAAGGTCTTCATCGCTTATTTTTGAAAGCCAGTCTTTTATCTCGTCAGGCTTCAATAACTCGTTGTCAATATAAAAAGAAGTAGGCCTTTCAAATTTTATCTTTCTCTGCTTTGCACCGCAATGGGGGCATTTCTTTATAGAATGAAGCTTCTTTATTATAGCAAGAGTCTCTTTTGATTGGTTAATACCTTGCATGTTTGCATTTGCAGCAGAAGCTTTTTCAAGATCACCAAAGACCATATCATCTTCATCGCTTGCTACAAAGTTCTGTGCTTCTGCCTTCAAATCAGATATCTGGTCTTCTGTAAGAAGTACCCTGTGGCAACTTTCGCAAGTAGCTTGCAAAAGCAGGTATATCATCTTAGCATAAGAGGGATGTATAAGTGGCCTAACAAGCTCTATATGGCCGAAATGGCCAGGGCAAGTTTTTGAAGTGCCACCACAGGTCTTACATCTCAATCCTGGCTCTATAACCCCTAGCCTCTGATCAACCAGCCCTCCATCTATTGGATAGCCATCTTCATTATATGTGTCAGGCACTATGATTTTGGCAACGCTGATTTTTCTTATTATATCAGAGGGCATTACGGAAAATTTTATATAATCAATAGCTTCAGCACGCAATCAATCACCATCTTTTATCATAATCTTCGGGAATATGTGCATGGACTTTATCTCGTCAAGCAGCAGCTTGAAAGCATAGCTTATTTCCACATTTACCATATTGCCAGGACCATCTATCGGGCACACAGGCATCTTCCTTATATAGTCATAGTAGCCAAGGCTGTGGCATTTTTTGCATACCCAGACTTCTGCCTTGTCGCTCTGGTCAAGCATCCTATCTTTTATCAGTATGCTTGCACCATGCCCTACCAGCGCATCCCTTTCCATTTCTCCAAATTTCAAACCTCCTCTTCTAGGCTTGCCTTCGGTAGGCTGATGCGTTAATATCTGCACTGGACCACGACTTCTGACTTGTAACTTGAGGCTTACCATATGCCAAAGCCTGTTGTAATATACTACACCCATAAATATTTTGGCGTTGAATTTTTTTCCTGTCCTACCATCATATAAGACTTCATCACCCATTCTGTCAAATCCGTACTTTTCCAAGATATCTCCGTATTCATCTATTAGCTCTCGGCCTTTTTTGTTTGAAAATGCTGTACCGTCAATTCTTCTGCCAGACAATGCACCAACTTTGCCACCCATCATTTCAAGCAAATGGCCAAAAGTCATTCTGCTTGTAACACTCAATGGATTAAGCAAAAAGTCTGGAATTAGGCCCTCCTTAGAAAAGGGCATGTCTTCTTGATTTACAATCATTCCAGTTACTCCTTTTTGACCGTGCCTTGAGGCAAATTTGTCTCCTATCTCCGGAACCTTTATGCTTCTTACTCTTACTTTTATAAGCCTGGTTGCACCAACTGTCTCTGTAACAAGGACCTCATCTACAACGCCATCCTCGTTCGCTTTGAGGGTCGTAGATCCGTCTCTGTATTTTTCTATTCCTGCACCAAGTGCTGTCTGCTCTTCTATAAATCTTGGAGGGGATACCTTGCCTATTATAACATCCCCTTCTGTTACATTCATCTCTTTCTCTATTATGCCATCTTCTCCAAGCTTCGAATATGCATGCTCTCCCAAATATCCTTCTGAACTTGGATCCGGAATCCTGAATTCATCCTGCTGGCCTCCAGGGTACCTTCTCTCTTCATCAGCATAAGACTTGTAAAAAACGCTTCTTCCCATTCCCCTATCTATTGAAGCCTTATTTAATATTACAGCGTCCTGAAGGTTGAAGCCGTAATAGGTAGTCATTGCCACAATAAGATTTTGGCCTGCAGGATGGCGCTCGAATTTCATTGCACGGTATACTGCGCTATCTACAATTGGAACCTGTGGATAATAAAGCACAAATCCTCTTGCATCAAACCTTTTGTTGAAATTGATTGCAAAAAGGCCTTGGCTTTGCTTTATGAAGTTTGCAGATATCGGGTGCTTGCCTACGGTATTGTATTCTGGAAAAACACCCAGATTCATTGTAAGGCCGAGGTTTGATGCAGGGTCTATCTCCAAATGTGTTGTTGTTTCATCTATATCTTCTTCCTTAAGCACGGCTTTTATATTCTCTTCTTCCTCTGCATCCAAATATTCTATTATGCCATTCCTCACTAGATAATTGAAATCTATTTCTTTCCTAGCAAGCTTTTCCTTCAATTCTTGAGTAAATGTGCTTTTGCCATTTTCGACTACAATATAGGGCTTTCTTATCCTTCCTTTATCAGCATTTATATGTATCTCGTTCGAATCTTTAAAATAAGCCACATTTGCTTCACCCGAGATAAGACCAAGCCGCCTATTTTTTCTTATCTCGTTTGCAAAAGCTTGGCCGTCCTTAACATACCCTATATTTTTTCCATTTAAAAATACCTGACACTTATTTTCTTTCATTTATAAGCACCTTAAATTTCTTCCTCTTCAGTAGATAGTAACATCGTATCATTGGAGCTTTGGATCTTGTTTATGGATTGAAGAAGTAGATCCTTATCAGCACCCACTGTTACCCTAGCCATAATCGCAAGATATTTTGTAAGACCAACATCAGGTCCTTCTGGAGTCTCGCTTGGGCATATCTTACCAATTTGAGTTCCATGTACATCCCTCGCTCTGAAATGCTGCCTTTTCTTGACAAGAGGGGATTTTATCCTCCTCAGATGTGCTAGTGTAGAAGCGTAGTTGACCCTTTCAAGAACTTGGGAAACTCCTGTTTGGCCGGCAGGCCAAGTTCCTGTACCCATTGCAGATAGTATCCTTTCTGTAAGGGTATCTGGGTTAATAGTAGTCCTAAAGTTAAGTCTTCTGCCTCTTGCTACCATCCTTTCAATATGATATTTTATATCTCGCACAAAAAATTTGAAAGCGTAAGCAAAAAGGTCACTCATTAAGTCTCCGGCTAACTTTACTCTTTTGTTGGCATAATGGTCTTTATCATCCTGCTTAAGTATACCATAATTTACCAAGGTAGTCCTCTTTGCCATTTCTATCAGGAAAAGTGCCTTGTCCCTCCTATCTTTTTTCTCGATTCCTATATGCGGGAGGATAAATGAATCTATTTGCTGTATGGCTCTTTTTTGCTGGTATTCCTTAGCTTGGTTCGGGGCAGAAAGCTTACCCAATTCTATAATTGCAGCGTCTTCATCCAAATCCCTTGCCTTGCTTATGTCTATATTAAGAATAAAATCATTGTATACTTCTTTGTCATCTTTAACAGTATTTAGTATCTCTTCATTTGTCATATCAAGCGCATGCAAGATCAATATGAGATCTATGCCTTTTGATATAGTAGGAAATATTACAGTGTATATTCCATAGTCGTCCCTTACTACGCTGCATTTAGACCTAAAAGTATCAGTAGTAGAAAATACCTTGCTTACAACTCCCCTGTTCTTTTCCTTAGTTGTAATTATTCTGTTAGGGGCAAGATCTTCAACTCCTATTAGAACTCTTTCGGTTCCTTTAATTATAAAATAGCCGCCAGGATCATCCGGGTCTTCACCCTCTTCTATAAGCTGCTCGCGGGTCATATGTGAGGTATAGCACAGGTCACTTTTTACCATTATTGGAAGCTCTCCTATAAATATCTCGTCCTCTGAACTGTTCTTCGGTATGCCTTGTATTAAAGGCACATAGCTTAGATAGACAGGTGCAGAATATGTTAGATCTCGTTGCAAAGCCTCATTAGGTAGAAGGGCTCTTGTAGAGCTGTCTGCCTCTATAAGTATAGGCTGTGTAATTCTTATCCCTTTTAATTTTATTGAAAAGTTTGCTACATTTGGCTCGATGATCTCTTGGCTTTCTATAAGCTTTTTCAATCCAGTAGACAGGAATCTGTTATAACTGTCAATTTGCTGCTTTACTGGAGAATTAGATTCTACATATGATTCTAGCAAATCACGCATAATAGCACCTACTTATAAATATAATATGCACCACAGCAATTGCAGGCTGCATTGTTGCATTTTATTAAGTTTTTTCACAAAAACTGCCGCCTTAAAGGTTTAATCCTTCAGATTTTCGTAGGTAATGTCCTTTATTACATATCTATAATAAAGATACGTTGTTTCGTTTTCTTTCCTTTTTATCTCGACAAGTTGTCCGGGCTTAGCATTAAGAGCTCGCGCTTGGGGATCACTCTCAAGAATTTTTGGAAAATCTTCAAGTCTTGTCTTATATTTCTCACAGACTTTTTTAGATTCAGAATCGCTCAATAATCTATGTTCAGGTATAATATCAGGGATAAGAACCAAGGCCTCACCAAAAGAGATTTAGATACTTCAGGGTTATGAAATATTTGTAGCTAAAATATTTATATATTTGTTTTATATCCTAGTAAAGGTGTGTTTGTTAAATATTTTGAATAAATTCGAAAAAGCAATGCCATAAATGTGCTTATGCCTATCTAAGCAGATTACATGGCACATAAAATTAAAAGGGATAATATTATTAGATTTACTAGCTGAATTTGCCATATGGAAATGCTACAGCAATGTAGCCGAATTCAGCATGGCAAGTAAATGATGTGCCAAGTGTATATGTAGTACCGGCTACTTGGTTACATTTAGCGATTACAGCGCCTGGATTTGACCCACCACCAGAATAATATAAAGTTGTACAACCACTCGGCAAGCTATAACTGTTATCACTCTCCCAGCCCCAAGATTCCATAATCAATACTGCTATTGGAGTTCCGGAAGCCCAGTTTGTAAAATCATAAGAGTATGTTGCTGTATATGGAGTACAATCAGGATTATTTGGCCAGCCATATGTTCCATTACCAGTTTGCACAAAACCCTGCCATCCACTTGTGCTATGCACATTTGCACCTGCTAAAAGAATATTGTTAACATTGCTACTTGTTTCTGTACCTGTAGTTACAGTAGCTGCAGAACCTTGTATGCCCATGCCTGTCCAGTCATCCATAACAAATATTGGCCAATTCAATACCCCATCCCATGGCTGGTAATCATATGATCCTGCACCAGAAACATAAAAATTATTGTTTCCACTACCTTCAGATACTGCGCCAGATATGGCACAAGTGGCAGATTGATATCCAGATCCTGTACAATAACTTATTCCATAAACGATTGTAGTAGAGGATGATATTGAAGTTGATGTCGAAGAAGATGTGGTTGAGATTGATGTTGATGTGGAAGTTGAAGTTGATGTCGAAGAAGA
>JBMFSF010000031.1:0-8796 GCA_049967695.1 Candidatus Micrarchaeia archaeon | reverse complement strand
AGAAGCAGAATACAAAATATGTAGAAAATATGACAAAACATCAAAAAAAAGGACAAAGGAATAGGAATTTTCAAAAAAATTAAAGAGGCTATATAAAGTCGAGATTTCTAGACAGATCTGATGAGGAATCATCTTCTGATAGCTTAATTGGTGCTCCAAAATTCGGCTTTACATTTGTTATTATTGACATGACCTTTACTTCGTCATTGAGATCAGGATTTATTCTAGCTCCAAATATAACATTTGCATCCTCTCCAAGGTCTCTTGTAACTCCCTCACCTATCTTAGTTGCCTCGTCTATTGACATTGAGCTGCTTCCACTTACGTGGACTATGGCATTTTTAGAGCCCTGATAATCAAAATTAAGAAGTGGGTGCATTAAAGTGGATTTTATTACGCTGTTTATTTTGTCCCTGCCTGAGCCAGATCCAACGCTTATTGCAGATACTTTTGTATCTCTTACTACAGATACCAAATCTGCAAAATCTACATTTATAAGGCTTGGCAACTTTATAGTATCTGCTATGCCCCTTATTGCATTCGAAGCTATGTTATCGATCAACTCGAAAGCCTTGTCCAAAGGGAGGCTTGGCGCATAACTAAGAAGCCTATCATTTTCCACTATAATGGTCGTGTCAGCATTCTTTGTAAGTTGTTCAAGACCCCAATCAGCCTTGTTTTTTCTGCTTCTTTCAAGAGAAAAGGGATATGTGGCAAAGCCTATGACAAGAGCGCCCTGGTCACGAGCAATCTGTGCAATTATTGGTGCTGCGCCTGTTCCTGTGCCTCCGCCCAATCCTACGGAAAGAAAGATAAGATTGAAATCTTTTATTGCATCTGCAATCTCTTCCCTACTGACATCTGCTGCTTTAGCACCTAGTTCTGGATAGCCTCCGGCTCCAAGGCCTTTGGTCAGATCCTTTCCTATAAGGATCTTTTTATCTGCTTTTATCATGCTAAGGTGCTTTGCATCGGTATTAACTGCCACAGTTGTAGCGCTTTTAATGCCTGCAGTTGCTATCCTGTTGACAAGGTTTGTACCCATTCCTCCGGCGCCTACAATTCCAATATTTACGGAGAAATCATCGAAATCTATATCTGGCATGTTTAAACACCTTTAGCTGATAAAATCAAGCCCTGTAGATTCTTTTTCCCTGTCTATTGCACCAAGCTTGCCGAGTATGCTGGCACCTTTTACACCGGTAATAATCGCTACGATTTCGAGTTTATCTTCGAAGCCAGGGATTATCCTTGCACCCCATTTGACATTTGCCTTTGGATCCATGCGCTCTGTGATCTTGTCTCCTGCCTTGATTGCATCACCTATTGAAAGAGATGGGCCTCCTGTTATGTGTATAAGTGCACCGGATGCCCCTTCGAAATCCACATCGAGGAGCTTGTTCTTTATGACGCTGTCTACTGCAGAATTGACCTTGTCTGTGCCCTTTCCACTTCCTACAGAAATAAATCCTACGTCTCCATTACCCATTATTGCTCTTACGTCAGCAAAGTCTATGTTTATCATGCTGGGCTGTGTTATTGTCCATACCAATCCGCCTATTGCCTTTGCTATTACTTCGTCAGCAACACCAAAAGCTTCTGCCATAGGCAGGTTTGGTACAAGCTGCACTAGCCTGTTGTTATCGAGTATTATTACACTGTCAGCAAATTTTCTCAATTCTTGTATTCCTTCCTCTGCTTTTACCTTCCTTACCCTTTCCAAGTTGAAAGGATATGATACCATTGCTACTACAATTGCACCCTGGTCACGAGCAATCTGCGCAACTATTGGTGCTGCGCCTGTTCCTGTGCCTCCGCCCATGCCTGCGCACAAGAATACCAGCTGTGCATTAGCAAGCTCCTGCTCTAGCACTTGCCTGTCTACTTCAGCAGCTTTCGCACCGATATTTGGATTGCCTCCTGCGCCAAGCCCCCTTGTTATGCTTTTTCCTATTAGCACTTTTTTGACTTTATCGTCAATTATCTTGAAGTGCTGTGCATCCGTGTTTATCCCAAGGAAGTCGGTGCCTTTAACACCGGATTTAACCAGCCTATTAAGCATGTTAAGTCCGGCACCTCCAACGCCAACTGTCACTATCTTTATGCTATCCGAAGAAGAGACTTCTGCTCCACTCACACCTACATTTTCATTCTGGCCAAAAAGTTCATTTGTAAGGTCATCCATACAATCGCCTTGGTATAAATTTTATATATGAATTTAAATTCTTTCTGTTTATTTTAAAGTAATAATAGTAAAAGCATTTTACGAGCTTTTTGAAATAAATTCTTGGAATTTAGAAGGATATCAAAATAGAAATTTTTATAAATATATGCTTTTTTGCTTTCGAAAATTTTTGTAATCCGAAAATTGAAAATTTTAAACTGCGCTATTGCCACTGAATAATAAATTGAAATTAGAAGCATATTGCAAAGGAGGAATAATGCATCCTGCATATGCACATAATATGAAAAAGGAAATGAAAATGCAAGAAGCATATGGAATTGGCAAAATATTTCACTATCTCTGCAAATAAGTTAATGTTATAAATACTAAGGTATAATATTATATAAAGTGCTTTGAATGGATTTATTTTCAAAAATAATAGCAATTGCTGTAATATTAGGCGTAATACTTGGCTTGGTAGTGGAGTTAAGGCCATCAAATATGGCACACACACTAAATAAAACAGAGGCTGTGCAAATAGTTTTGAAGGACCTTTATTCCAATGCTACAAACCAAAATGATACTATGATCAACATAATAAATACAACACCTACCGACAACAACAGAAGCTGGATTATATATTTATACATTGTACACAATTACACAAAACCGTGCCCAGATATGATAGTAGAGAGCTTTAACTATCCTAGTGGAGGGCTTTTGGGAACGATAAACAATATGTATACCAATAATTGCAATGTGTATAATATATCAAAATATGCACCAATTACTTCCCCTTATATTGCAATTGCATATTCTTACAACAAGTCAATAACCCCTACGCGCGAATACGTTGCAAGATATGGATATAAAAATGTAACAGTTACTGCCACAAAATTGTATTTGGACAATAGTAGCTATACAGAAAACAGCATAAATGGAATTGTCATCCTTAATAAAACAAGCCTTGGCCTAAACGACAGCAATGCGAATGCTTGGCTTGTCAATTACACTGCAACAAATGCAAACTATTCCCAGATTGTTGTTATAGGAGAATATGGTGGGCTGCTGGAAGCTTATAAGAAGAGCATTGCCCGTTGATAATATTCAAAAATTTTTAGTAGATAAATTAATTGCTTGATAAAAAACCAGAAGATTTGTTAAAATATAGATAAGGGCGAGCAGGTGAATATATTAAGTATTGAGGATGTTGAAAAGAAACAGATTGACGAGATTTTCGAAATTGCTGACAATCTGCAGAAAGGCGGAAGGCCAAACACACTGCAAGGAAAAACTGCAATAATGCTGTTCGACGAAAAGGATGCTATGGAAAGGATTTTCCTAGAAACTGCAGCCAGAAATCTAGGATTGAATCTTATTTATGAGGAAATGAAAATAGAAAAAGCCAACATAGAAAAGGTTTCTTATGTGCTTAATTCTTACGCAGATATTGCAATAATAAAAACAAAAGAGCATAAAAACCTGGATGAATTATCAAAGCTTGCAGGGTTGCCAATTATAAATGTTGCGACAGAACTTGAAAAGCCCTGCGGAGTGCTTGGAGACATTTATAAAATGAGATCCTACAAGAAAAACCTGAACAAAATGAAGATTGCGGTAGTTGGAGACATATCAAGTAATTATTCAAATACTATCATGCTAGCTGCTTCAAAAATGGGAATGGAAATCGCGCTTGTCGGCTCTAAAAATCTGCTCCCGAATGCGCTTTATTTTGCAAAAGCAAGAGAATACGGCAAAATAGATACTTATAATGATATAAAAGAAATTGCAGATGAAGCTGATATATTTTACACGGTAGGGAATGCAAGCAGCTATGACATTAATTTGGAGTCTAGCTTCAAAAATATGCTTGACAAGAAAACCAGTGCTGTTGTAATAACACCCGCTGATTTGGGTACCGGCCTTAGTTTTAATACAAAAAATGCATCTGTAAAAATTTCTAAAGAAAACAATATACCTTATGAAGCATTGGTTTATGAGGCAATATTGTTATACGCTTACCAAAACAAAAATATTGAATAACAAGTATTTGCTTTTGCAATCAGAGAATCATTGCCCGAATATAGAGCCAAAGCCAAGATCAGCATTGCGCTTCTCTTCGTTTATCTGCTTTATTATTTTCTCTTCAATTACTGGTTCTGCCCTTTTTACTGTCTTGTAGGTTTCCTTAAAAAATGATTCCGCAAGATTCAAGAAATCCTCTGAAGCTTTAATATATATGTAAGAAGTGCCTTCCGCAGCGCCAAATTTAGAGCCGTCGATTATCTCGTATTCCTGCCTTACAAATATCAAGCCAGAGTACTTGTCATTTTTTAACTTTTCCAAAGATTCTTGGACTTTTTTATTCCTTTCCTCTTGCTGCCTTGAAGCTTCAGCCTGCTGCGTTGCAGGTATTTTTGTATCTGACAGTGGAGGAGGTATCAGGCTTTCGTCCAGATAAGGGTCATATTCCAATCTTTTTTTCAAGGCAGATAGCTCTTCTAGGCCACATTCATAAACCCTTTCAGCCATGCTTACCCACTTATGACTTTTGCTACAACTGTGCCGCTTTGCCTCGGCCTGTTAATTACAATTGCATTGCCAAGTTCGGTGGATATTATAGTGCCTTTAGTTATAATATTAAGCCTTGCGTAGTTCCTATTTGCCTTCGAATCTACCACTCCCTTTATTCTAACCTTCTTGTAGCCGTCTTTTGTCAAAAGGTTTACAAATGCTGCTTTCTTTAGTCTCAGGCGGAGCTTGCCACCGCGCATCTTTACATGGACTACCTTGTCTTTATCGCCTTTTTCTGAAAGCTTGTCATCTGCAGGAAATCCGCCTAGTTCACTCTTTCTTTTGTCCCTAAACTTAAGAACTCTCTTTCCATTTCCAGAGGACTTTGTCTTGGATCTAGAATGCAATTGATTGCTCATAAACTCACTTTAATAAACATAATTAACATTTGATATAAATAATTAACAGATGAATAGTTGTACAAACATGTATTCTAACATATATTTTTAAATTATATATTTAAGCTTTGCTAAAGATTAAGGCTGCATTATTCCGAATTAAAAAGAATTAAAATACTTTAAACAAGCCGCATATGTTTTTATCTTTTTACGCAAATTCTATAATATAAAGGCGAACAGGTAATTATTATGGAGGAAATGAAAAGTGCTGATGATGAAGAGCTTTTAAGGTTTATAGAATCATCAAGACCTAAAATATATATTGTTGGCGCAGGAGGCAGCGGATCAAATACCATATCAAGGCTTTATGAATTTGGGGTGCAGGGTGCAACGCTGGTTGCCATGAATACGGATGCTGCCCATCTGATAAAGACAAAAGCCGAAAGGAAATTGCTGCTTGGCAAAAAGGTTACCCGAGGCCTCGGCGCAGGGAGTGATCTTAAGGTAGGAGAAGAAGCAGCCTTGGAAAGCAAGGACGAGATAAGGCATATGCTTGCCGATGCACAAATGGTTTTTGTTACTTGCGGATTGGGCGGAGGCACAGGAACAGGCTCTGTATCTGTTATAGCACACGAAGCAAAAGAGATAGGAGCACTTGTAACTGCAATTGTAACGCTTCCCTTCTCCAGCGAAGGCAGGACTAGAATGAGAAATGCGTTGGAAGGGCTTTCAAAACTCAGAAAATCTGCAGATTCAATAATCGTGATAAACAATGACAAGCTGCTTTCGATTGCACCAGACATGCCATTGAATATGGCATTTAGGGTATGCGACGAGGTACTTGCAAGCGCATCTAAGGGCATAGTGGAAATGATTACAAAGCCAGGGCTTGTAAACATAGATTTTGCCGATTTGAAAGCGGTCTTGAAAGATTCAGGATATGGAGTCATAGGCAGCGGTGAGGGATATGCAACAAACGGCGGCATGGACAGGGCTTCGGCAGCCATAGAAAACGCAATAAAGAACCCGTTGCTAGATGCAGATTTATCTTCTGCAAAGAAGGCACTCATAAACATAATAGGCAGTGAAAGCCTTACCCTACGAGAAGCGGAAATGATATTCCAAGACATAGCAAGCAGGATAAACAAAGATTCTATGCTGAAATGGGGTGCAAGGATAGATCCAGACCTTCAGAAAGATTCCATAAAGATAATGGTTGTATTGAGTGGGGCAGATTTCCCACAATACAGCTCTGAAAGCATAGAAAAGCAAATAGAGAGCCTGAGTTCCCAAGTAGATATAGACAGCATGTTCCTTGACGACAAAGACCAATGATAAGTGCAAGGAATCAGTTTATAAAAAGCGAAAGTTGTTTTGAAATTATAATAATAAAAACAAGTTATTTTTCGTCCTTTTTGTTTTTTGATTTTTCAAAGAGCTCCTTGCCATAATCTATCCTATTCTTGATCTGCTTCTGCAAAGCAGCAAATTCTTCAGGACTCATCACATGCTCCAAAAGATACCTAGAGAAGTCCAAAGAATATTGGGAGAGATCCAAAAGCATGCGCTGCCCATCGCCTATCTTGAGCTTTATCTCGTTCAAAGGCTTCAGTATCTCTACGCCAACAGGAGAATAGTTAAGTGAGATTCTTGCAAGCACTGCAAAATCCTGCACAAGGATAGTTACTATGCCGCTGGTTATAAAAAGGTCCTCGTTTCTTATTGGCTCATCTATATAGCCGTAGCAGTATACAACCCCTGGCTCTTTGAGAAGCCTTTCGTTTATAAGGTCTAGGAGGAATGGCTGAAGATTGTCTTTGTCTTGGCTTTGCACATCGAAATACAGCTTTGCAAGCACCCCTCCTTTATTAATTTCTTCGTTGGTAATCCTTTCAAGATCTTGTTCTGACATTTGAAAACCTTATTGAGTTTTAAAAAATTCTATTGCGTCTTTCTCAGAAAGTAGCTCCTCCTCGCCGTCTTCAAGATTCCTCAATTTAACTTTTCCAAGGCGCTCTTCTTCCTTGCCAATTATTATCACATACTTGAAGCCTAGAGAGTCTGCATACTCCAACTCGTGCGCAAGGTTCTTTTTTGCAACATTGAGGTCTGTATATATACCGTTGCCCCTTAGATCGTTTGCTACTTTCAAAGCATAATCATAATTTTCAAATCCTACAAAAGCGATGAAGACTTTTGCTTCGGTGTACACTTTTGAATTCTCATAAGAAAGCACATCCATTATCCTGTCTACCCCCAAAGATCCACCTACCGCATTCAACTGTCTAGGGCCATATAAACCTATCAGATTGTCATACCTCCCCCCGCCACCAATAGCTGTTGTTATTTCGCTGCCTACTGCGCTATATTCAAATACAAAACTTGTATAATAATCGAAACCTCTCATAATAGAAAAATTTATTTCAGGATTGCTACTTAAGTTATATTTGCCAAGCAACCCAATAAGGGAATTTATCTCTTCAAGGGGTTCGGTTTTCTTTAATATGTCATTGATGTAAGAAAGCTTCTGATCGTTTGACCCTTCAAAAGTTATAAATTCCAGTATGTCGTCTATGCCTGGAATCTTCATGTCCTCAAGCAGCTTTGCCACACCCTCTTTGCCTATTTTGTCTACCTTGTCCAGCGCACGCATTACTGGCACCCAAAGTTCCTTATCTATCTTGAGGCCTTCCAATAATGATTCTACAATCCTTCTGTCATTTATGCTTACTTTGTAATTTAGCCCCAAAGCTTCGAGACCCTTGCAATTCGCAGCGATAGCTTCGGCATCTGAGTATACAGGCAGACCTCCTACTATATCAACATCTGCTTGGGTAAATTCCCTGTAGCGTGCTTTCTGGGGTTCTTCATATCTCCAGCATTTGCCTATTGCATACCTTTTGAAAGGAAGAGTAAGATCCTGGTTGGTGGCAACAACCCTGGCAAGGGAGACGGTCTGGTCATACCTTAGTGCAAGAGGCTCTTGCTTTACCTCAAACAATTCCTTAGTGCCTTCGCCAAGCGTGTTCTTTGCATTTAAAAGCTCAAGCCGTTCAAGATAGGGCGTATCTATAGGGTAAAAGCCAAACGATTTGTATACTGTTTCTATTTTCCTTATCAATTCGTTTCTAAATATGGCCTCGTTTGGAAGCAAATCCTTAAATCCCCTTCCTATCATGTTGCTAGGCATATCAATCTTTTATATACTTTTTTAGCCAGCTTATAAGCATTTGCTTTGGAAGGGCTCCTACACTTTCCGCTTTTACCTCTCCGTTTTGGATTATAAGAGTTGTAGGTATGCTCATAATATTGTATTTAGAAGCTATATTCGGATTGTTGTCAACATTTATCTTTACAAATTTGGCCTTCCCTTCAAAGACCTTTGCAGCTTCTTCTATTTCTGGAGAAAACATTCTGCATGGACCACACCACTCCGCCCAAAGATCTATTACTACCGGAATATCCGATTTTAGAACTTCAGATTCGAAATTACTTTCTTCTACATCTTTTATTGCCATTGTATCACTCCTAAAATAATTGAAAATAATGGTTAGGAAGGCATCAGCCCCAAAAAAATATATGATGCTAAAAACCCACTCTGCGCATTATATATTAGCTATATTTATTTAAAAAGATTATTATTGTTTCTTATTTATGATAAGGAAGTGGTTGTTGAAAATCCTATCATAAACCTCCCTCTACCTAATAAATCGTTGAAAA
>JBMFSF010000030.1:0-9148 GCA_049967695.1 Candidatus Micrarchaeia archaeon | reverse complement strand
TCACAAATAACGTAAGCAATGCTTTCTACGATTTCGAGGACTTTAGTGATATAGTTGAAAGAGGTACAATAAATATAGTCCAAAAAAAACTGTCTGATAGTTTCGGATCAAAAGAAAATTTTGAAAAGCTTATGGCAGAATGGCTTGATATTGCAAGTCAGAATAAGTCTGAGATTGTTGTTATAGACTCCATAAGCAGCATGCGTACACTTCTTAGAAATGATAGAGTTTATACAAGAGCTGCTGCAGAAATGGCTTATACATTCAGAAGTGCAGGATTAACTTCTATATTTACTATGGAAGTTAAAAAATATGTAGATAGATCTAATAATGAGACAGGGCTATTTAACACATCAATGTTTGATGGCATAATAAGCTTATCTCTTGACGAAATCGAAGGAAGTTCCCAATATAATCTATATGTTCCTAAATTGAGGAACTCAAACCACAGGATTTCAAGCTTCCCCTATCAGATAACTTCAAAAGGATTTGACCTGCTTACAAGCTGAGTATTTGCAGATCATGATTAAAGATCATGGTGAATATAACATATGTAATTTCTGTTTTGCATAAGCATGCTTATACCAGCAAATGTGTGCATTTAATTTTTAAGCGATGCCAGAAAATTACTTGCTTTCCCGTTTTTTGCTAAATATGTTTAAAAGCTTTATATCAAAAATTATTGCGGTGATTATATCAGGATTGTAAGGCATGACAAAAATAAACCTTATGTAATTAAAATAAAAGATCTTCCAAATGTAGCTAGCGTGGATTCTACAGAGAAGATATTAAATCACGAGATTCATATATGTTCTTGCGGCCTTTCAAAGCATAAACCTTTTTGCGATGGTTCACATATGAAAGCGCAAGATGAAAAAGAAGGAAGTATATATGTATATGATAGTGAGTTGAATAAAACAGAGCTTCCTTCTGAATACAAGTAAATTTTATTTTATTGCAATTGCTATTTTTTAATTTTAAGCATTTTTATTTATTTGAAAGATCTTATATCAAGCTAAAACTAAGTTGAGATTTTTATGGTAGCCACAGCCAACCCATTTAGTTCTACAAAAGAAAAATTGATTGAGCATAAAAAAGGAAACTATACTCAATCTATAACTCTTATTATAATAATGGTAGGGGTTACTATGGCAGCCATAGACACCACTGTAGTGGTGCTTGCCCTTCCAACTATAGATTTATCCTTAAAAACCAACCCGATTGCATCGATTTGGACAATACTAGCATATATATTAATACTAACAGTAATATCATCGCAGGTCGGAAAAATCGGCGACAGGTATGGCAGGGTAAAACTTTATAATTACGGCCTTATAATTTTTGTGATAGGTTCCGCAATGGCAGGTATAAGCCCCAATATAGCATTTCTTATATTTGCTAGAGCATTTCAAGCAATAGGCGGCGCTTTACTTGGTACAATGAGCAGTGCAGTAATATCAGATCATTTTGAACCCCATGAAAGAGGAAAAGCTTTTGGCTACACTGGCATAGGGTGGAATTTTGGAGCAATACTGGGCATATTCATTGGTGGCTTCTTGGCAACCGTTGACTGGAGGCTAATATTTTACATAAATGTTCCGATTGGCTTGGTTATAATACCAATAGCTTTGTACAAGCTTCATGACATATCAAAGCCCAAGGAGGAACCAATAGACATCTTAGGCGCATCACTGCTTGGCGTTGGCTTGCTGTTGCTTGTTCTTGGCTCAACATTTTCAATGTATGAAGGCATTACATACAAGGAATTGCTTATGTTTTTTGTTTCAGCAGTTATAATAAGTATGTATCTTTTGCGTGAAAGAAAAATAAAGTATCCCACAATAAATTTTGAGCTTTTCAAGAATAGGGTTTTTAATTTTTCTGTAGCTGCTGCAACATTGCAATCAACAGCATCCTATGCTATACTTTTCATAATAATATTATACTTGCAAGGCATACGGGGTTTAAACCCCTTTGTTTCGAGCCTCTACCTACTTCCTGGATACTTGATCGGAGGGCTTATAGCTCCAGTTATGGGGCGCGTATCTGATAAAGTTGGTGCTAGGTTACCTGCAACACTTGGGCTCATATTCATAGCAACAGGATATGCAATGTATATAATGTTTCTAGGAGTAGATACTCCATTGTATTATATTGCGCTTATAACAGTGTTGACAGGCATTGGAAGCGGTGCTTTCTTTCCTTCAAACAGCAGCGCTATAATGGCTAATGCGCCTAAGGAAAGGTATGCAATGGCATCCGGGTTAAATCGTATGCTTAATAATATAGGCATGGTTTTAAGTTTTGCAATTGCATTGACAGTAGCGTCTGCATCTGTGCCGAGGAATACTGCAATGGCTATATTTTCCGGTAGCAATATAAAGCTCTCCGCAGCAGAAGGAGCGTCTTTCTTACACGGCATAGACTCCGCATTTATGGCAGCAATAATTATTATTTTGATAGCAGCAGTGCTTTCTGCTGTAAGAGGAAAAGAAAACAGAATGCAGATTACAAAAGATAACGCTTCCAAAGAATTTAGCAAGTAAGCGAAAATTACTGGTACAATTTTCTATTTTAATACCTATTTTATAAAAATTAGATACATATTTTATAAAAATTATAATTAGGCATCTATTATTCTTGAAATTCTTGCAAGCTTGTGACCTTTAGCTTTAAGTTCAAGCTCGTAATACCTTCCAAAGGCAAGTTTGTATACTTCAAATCCCTTTCCTTGCATATCTATGTAAAGCTTGTTGATCATTTCAACAGCAGCAGAAAGAGAACAAGGCTCGGCAAATAAATGTGCAAAAGGATTTAATACAATTGTTTTTGCTCCAACAGACGCTGCGATTTTGCTTATCTCCGCTTCTGCTTTATCAAGCACCTCCGCCTTTTTAGCTTCATCCGCTTTTTCAAAATTTATAAAAAGGAGCAAAGCGTCTTTTGCATATACTTCTTCGGCATTCTCGATTATTTCGGATCTTCCTTTATCAGCAGGAATTGCCTTTACATAATCCACATGCCACGCCATAAATCTCATAACAGCACCTTGTTTATTGTACAGCTTTTCATAATCTTTTACTTTCAAAATGTATAAATATTTCCTAAAATTAAACTTAATGCATGACCTATAAAGATATAATAAAATCAAAACAGATCTACGAAGAAATAGAGAGGCGCCTTGTCAGCGGATTGAATCCCAATAAATACAATTCTAGCATGCATGTTACAGATCATCGGTATAAAGATGGGATTATGAAGCTTTCAGTAGACCTTTCTGTCCTTAGCAATGGAAGAATAGAAAAAAATGAGGAGGCAGCAAATGCACTAGAGAAGATTAAATCAATCAATCCGATAATACTTAAAAGAATAGTAGAACTTGCAAATCTCTCAACAATTTCAACTACAAGGCTGGTATCTTCTAAAACATTAGATTTAGTCAATGAGCTTGATCGCAATGGCCATATAGATCTTGCTATAATAGCGTTGAACGTACTTTTTGAGAACAAGCTTAACAATAATGTAGACCCGGCTCTTGTAATAAATTCTGCAATATCACTTTCAAAAATGATAAAATCCAACAAGGATATATATGATGAAGACGATCGCACGAGCATGTTCCGTTACGAAATGCTGTTTTATGCCGTTTTTATGATATCCCTTACCACTGATAACGGCAATATAATATTTTCTAATGACCGCAGCGTGCCAAATTTATATGAATTATATAAGACTTATGACAGCGACTTGTGCACCGTTTATTTGTGGGCGTTGGAAAGGGCAAACAATAGTGAAGTTCTTAGCAGTAAGAAGACAATTGATTTTCTAAAATCTATAGGATTCAACGCTGCGAGAGCATGGCTTCTTGCCGTACAAAGCACCAAAAATATTGATCTGCTATTTTCTGAGCCTGTTATAGATTTTATCAAAAATATAAAAGGTAACGCATCTGTTGGTCTGCTTGAGTATATAGCTGAAACCTCAAGCTTGGACATATTATCAGAAGGAATACTGAAAGAAAAGGAATTCTTTACTAAAATATTTCCTATATTAGATCCTGTCCCACAAGCTGCAAGGGCTGCTTATGAAGCTTTGAGCCTTGGGTTTAAAGATTACATAGAAGACAAAATTGAAAACGATGACAAAAGCAGCATAAAAGCAGCAATTAATGCAATAAGGCTATGGCTGTATGCAGACAAAAACATCCCAAAACCTTCCATAGAAAACATATCTGATTATTCTGACCATATAAAAAATTTTATAAAAACTAGCATTCCTAATACCAATGTAGAAGATATTGAAAATATCTGGGATTTTGTCAAGACACATTTTGGCAACAAGAAACTTTTAAGGAATGGCAGGAAGAAGGGTAGCAGTAGCAATGAAGAACTGTAACAAGATTAAAAATTTGATGCAATAACTTGGCTAAATTTGCAAAGCAAAAAGCCTTTATTGCTTATTTTTTTCGTAAACAATTTTTCCGTTTATGATTGTGCAATCTACATCCAAGCCCTGAAGATAGTAGACTATATCATTTATTGCATTTGATTCATTTAGCTTAGATCCTTTTAATGGCGCACTTACTATTATTATATCAGCTAACTTGCCTATTTCAATGCTTCCTAAGCTTTCCTCCATGCCAAGAGCTTTTGCGGCGTTAATTGTAGCGAAATCCAAAGCCTCTCCTGATGAAATGGCAGTTGGATCTCCAGAAATGGTTTTTTGCAGCAGAGCGCCCACCTTCATGCTTTCAAACATATCTAAGTTGTTGTTGCTTGCCACGCTGTCCGTTCCTAAAGTAACATTTATTTTATTCTTCAAAAAGCTTATTATAGGGGCCGCCGGGCCGTTCCCAAGTTTCATATTGCTTACTGGGTTATAGGAAGCATTTACCCTATTCCTCTTCAATATTTTTATATCATTGCTGGAAAGGTATACTGTATGCACCGCCACCATCTTGTCATCCAGTAGGCCTATCTCATCCATTGTCTCTATTGGTGTCCTTCCATATTTTTTTATAGCATTTTCTACTTCTGATTTTGTTTCAGAAACATGCATTGTAATTATTGTTTTGTAGGAGTCAGCAAGCTTTTTCGCTTTTGACATAGTCTCAATACTGCATACATATATGCCTTGAAGGCCCACTACTGGCTTAATCAGGGGGCTAAAACTTTTAAATTTTGCAATAAAATTCTCTGCATTTTTTATCGGGCTCCCTTTCTGAGTAGTGAATTCGTCATCAAGTACTGCCCATGCCAAAAAAGCTCTACAGCCAACTTCCTTGGCTGCCTTTGCTATCATGTCTTCATCATAATACAGATCAAGAAATGACGTTGTTCCTTTCATGATCAATTCCATAATCCCTTCTTTGGCATTTTTGTAAACGTCTTCTTTTGTTTTTGTTGCATCAACCTCCGCAGTTTTCTTAAGGAATTCATCCAGATTAACATCATCAACCCGGCTTCTTAAATCAGACATTGCAATATGTGTATGAGTGTTTATCAGACCGGGCATCACAATCTTGCCATTAGCATTTATTACATTGTCCACTTCGTATCTAAGCGATTTTCCTATAGCAGATATTTTATTGCCTTCTATATATACATCCGCCTTTACAACTTCTCTCTTAGGATTTTGAGTCACAACTATTCCGTTTTTAATAAGTATGCTCATATAATCACAGTCTATATATTAAGTAGGGTATTTTATAATGCTCATTCAAAAGCTTTGCTGTTTTTATTTATCACAAATATAATAAAAACAATGCTATATATTATATTTTTTACGCAACATATTAAATTAGTGATAAAATGAAAAGCTTTGCATGTAGGGATATAGGGCTTTCGTGTGATTTTAAGGCAGAGTCAGACAACGAAGCTGATCTGATGAAGAAGATTGCGGAGCATGCTAGGACTGTCCACCATATGAACAATATAGATGCTGCTACAATGAGTAAAATAAAAAAGGCAATAAAGAATTTCTAATTTTTTTATTTTTTATATTGTATATTTTTTTAGCATGACAATAGGTAATATAATGCACAAAAGCCTTTATTTTATAAAATTGGGAGGAAGCGTAATAACAGATACTTCAAAACCGAATACTGCCAGGTATAATGTAATAAAGCGCCTGCTTACGGAAGTTTTTGAAGCAAAATCCGAAATGGGTTTTGATGTAATAATAGGCCATGGGGGAGGCTCTTTTCCACATATACCTGCCAAAAAATACCACGTGCAAGAGGGAATAAAAGGGCCGAATGATGCAATAGGTGCAGCAATAACAAAATTAAGTGCCATGGAGCTGAATTCCATTATAATAAAAGAGGGAATAAACTTGGGAATCCCTGTTTTTTCATTTCCGCCTTCTGCATTTAGCATAGCTAAATCAAAAACAATTTCAAAGGGTTTTGTAGATAGTATATCAAAATCAATAAGCGCAGGATTCATTCCTGTAGTATATGGAGATGTGGCAATAGATACAGACCAAGGCGCTTCTATAGTCTCTACAGAGGAAGTATTCAGATTTCTAAGTACGCAAATGATCCCTGATGCTGTCATATTTGGTACTGATGTAAATGGTGTATTTACTTCGGACCCAAAAAAAGACAAAAATGCAATTATGATAAAGCAAGTAGACTACACCAATATAGATAGTATAGTGGCAGTATCTGGCAGCGCTGACAGGGCAGATGTTACAGGGGGAATGAAAACAAAAGTATCTGTGCTTTATAATATAGTTAAAAGTACTGGAAGCAGAGGCTATATAATAGATATAACAAAAGAAGGGCATTTGAAAGGACTTTTAACAGGCAAAAATGAAGAATGCACTACTGTGCTACCGTGAGGTTTTGATATGGAAGTAAAAGCACCAGCCATATTGAAGCTTTTTGGTGAGCATGCTGTTGTGTATGGCAAAGCATCATTGGCAGTAGCCCTAAATTATTATGCTAAATCGGTGTTTGATAAGCCTGATGAATTATTGAATGTAAACCTTCTGGATTTGGGGGTGTCAGGCAGCATAAGCAGAAACGAGCTTTTGGCTTTGTATAATGACTACACATCAAAAGAGATAAAGGAATTTATACTTTCAAACAAGCGTTTCGGTCAGCTTTTGCCCTATTTTACCATAGCTTCAAGACTTTATGCAAGCGGTTATGACATTACCGGAAGCTATGGTATAAGTTCAGAAATCCCTCCACAGAAAGGTTTGGCAAGTAGTGCTGCCTGCTCTACCACTTTTGCAGTATCCTTATTGAATAGAGCAAAAGCCAAGCTAAGCGATGCCGAAATCGTAGACCTTGCAAGGGAAGGAGAAAGGGTAATACATTCAAACGCCAACGCAGGAAAAATAGATGTGAGCGCATCATATTTTGGAGGGTATGTTGTATACAGCGATTCTCTTGGCGTACAACCTCAAGAGATTAAGGCAAATCTGCACATTAAATTAGTAGATACTGGCCCTAAAAAAAGCACAGCAGAGACCGTAGCAAGCGTAAAAGAAAGATATTTGCATGACAGAGATAATACAGAAAAGATATTTGAAGAGATAGAAAAATGCACATTTGAAGGCTTGGAAGCATTGAATTTAAAAGATATCAAAAAGCTTGGCGAGCTTATGTATAAAAATCAAGAGCTCCTCCAAAAACTTGGCGTTTCAACAGAAATCTTAGATTCTGCAATAGCTACAGCAAAAGAAAACGGGGCATACGGTGCAAAACTCAGCGGTGGGGGAGGAGGCGGCATATTTCTTCTTATCGAAGAATCAGATAAGGCATCGAACGCTCTTCAGAAAGCAGGATTCAAAGTATACAACGCAACTACTACTTTCATAGGTGCAAAAAATTATTACCATTACAATTCTTGATATAGAACCTCAGAATAAAAAGAAAATTTAGCCAAAAAGCAATAAACACATTTTTAAGCCCTGCTCGTACTTTTAATAAAACCATATTGCAGTATTGCAAGAGCATATTCTAAATCTATTTAGTCGGGATTATGATTCTTGGATCACCGCTTGCATGTGCTAAAAAGATCTTTTCTATTTTAAGCCCTTTCAGAGCAGATAATATATTATCTTTGTAGCTATCTAATGTTATTATGTGTGGGTTTGGGCCTGCATCAAACGTATATGCTGCTACTATTTTGCCTGTTTTTACATTTAATTCTTTCAATTTTTCAACAACTTCCCAGGATTCATCCGTAAGATAATGTACACCAGTATCAAGTGCTATCGCATGCATGTTAAGCCAGTCTTTTATTATTATTTCTCCAAGAAGCTCAAAATTTTTGTCTTTTATTGCTTCGACTGCAGCATTACAGTTTTCATCAGCAAGCCTTGGCCTGACAGAGTAAAGAGGGCTTTTAACCGCAAGTTCATGGCCCTCTCCAGAAGACACTTTCTTTTTATTAGAGGAAACGACCACTATTATATCCACAAGTTCTGGCCAATGCGTGTTTGGTGCAATCTGTTCAGCGTATGAATCAGAGCCATCATCTTTTTGGCCTTTATGCCATACTACAAATCCCCCAACAACACTTCTTGCGCCGCTGCCACTTATCTCTCTTGCAAGAATGCTTTGCTGCTTTTTATCAAGATTTAAGCCAAGTGCTGCACTTGCTGCTAAAACAAAGGCAGCAGCTCCTGCGGCACTAGAAGCTATGCCTGCAGAACTCGGAAAATTATTCTTGGAATTTATATGGACTTTGAATCTATCATCTAAGCCTGCCATTTTTTTAAGTTCATTACTTACCTCTATTAATGCAGCAGTCTTTGGATTAGCAATATCAGAAAGCTGTCCGTCTATATAGATTTCATTATTTTCAAACAAGCCAAAATCTACACTTGTAAAAGTTTCTAATCCCTCCAAGCTCATGCTGACAGTGTCATTATTAGGAAGATTTTTTGCTCCTCTTAATGCCTGCCTTTCGTAATCCTTGCCCCAATATTTAACAAAAGCTATGTTGGGATATGCAACAGCCTCTCCATGAAAAAGATTTATACCTATGGACTCATTATCTCCCCTATTCTTTTGCATTTCCATAATACCACATATGAAATTATAATATTGGTTATATATAAATGTTGTTATGCTGTGGCGTTGTCCAACAATTCAAGTAAATGAATAATATTTTCACTACTTTTGCAACAA
>JBMFSF010000029.1:0-9565 GCA_049967695.1 Candidatus Micrarchaeia archaeon | reverse complement strand
TGGAGACTAAGCCTCTTCCCATAATTCAAGTCAGAATATCGACATGCGATGAATATTAGAACATTATGGACCTAAAGGTATAAAGAGTGCAAGATGATTAATGAATTAGCTGGAAAATTATTGACTGCGCGTCCTGCTGCAGTCAAATCAACATAGTAGATGCCAGATGCTTTTATACCCTCTCTCAGTGCATCCCTGTGGTATAAGTTATGTAAAAATGCTAAAACAATAAAATGCTTTTGCAACATATGTTCAAAGCCTTGCCAAAAAAAGATCGTAATGTGTGGCGCCTTTATTGGAAAGCACGCTCTTCTTGATTTTTATTTCGTTGCATAAAAACCTTCCAAAATCTTCATTGGCATCTGTAATTGAATACTTGCCGTACACGCGAGCCAATGTTATGTGAGATACAAAAGCCTTCTTGTCATAGCCTATGCCTTTTTCGTCCAGTCTGCTGCGTATCTCGTTGCTCAGCTCAGCGAGCTCTTTCGAGCCTTCTTCTATGCCTGCAAACACGATTTGTCTGCTTCCTGCTTCGAATGCCTTGATTCCATGCACCGATATATAGAAAGGCTTCACGCTTAAGCCGATGATTGCCTGCTCTGCCTTTTTTTCTTCTTCTTCTGTTATGTTGCCTAGGAAGGCGAGAGTTATGTGCATCATCTCCTTATTTACAATACTTACACTGCCCTCTATTCTGCTTGCAGCTTTAGCTAGTTTCTCCTTTATATCATTAGGAATGTCTATGCATATAAAGCAGCGCATGGTTTCCATATATTCACCTCAAAAAATATGTTGCATAGCTCCCCAGCAGGCGTGCCAGCCTGCCAAGCACCGGCATATTCCCAGCAAGTTTTTCCACAATCTCTACATCGTCCTTTTCTACGCCTCCAAAAAGGCCAAGAAGGGCAGGATATGCCACTAAGGCTATTGCTATGCCTACAAGCATCTGCGCAAGCATGTTCGGAATGAGCAATGCAGGAAGAACAAAAGCTATCATGGCTGCGTTTGCAAGAGCTACTCTTGCAAGTTTCCTTGGAAGATGTATGCTGTATTCCCTTGCCTCCCTTCCAAAGAAGATCAGATCCCAGATTATTGCAGGAAGGACATAGAGCAGGAAGGCTGCCCACAAGCCTCCGAATTTCCATATCAAAGAAGCCATGGCAATTTCTGCGACAAAGTTTAAAGCTGTGTAATTTAGCAATCTCCTTGTTTTCCCTGTTGTAACAAGAAGCTGACCAAAGTATGTAGAAGCTATGCCAATTACAGATCCAAGAGCAAGCAGGAGTATATAAGAAGGTGCAAGCACATAGGCACTCCCGAAAGCAGCATAGGAAAGCTGCGTGGAGAATAGCATTATTAGCACGAGCATTGGGGCTATTAGTACTATTGAAAGATAGGTAGAAATAGAATATGCATTGCCCAACCCATTTGGATTGCCGGCAGCCTTCTTTGCAAACATGGGGAGTATGGCAGTGCCTGCAGACCCTGTTATAAGACCCACAAGGTAACTAACCACCGAAGCAACACCGATGTTGCCAAGCACAAAAGAGGACGTCGCTGCACCTAGAATCATTATTATTGCATTGGAATAGATGCTATTCAGCATGTTCGACGCACCTATAGGTATTGAGAATCCAAAAAGGTTTCTTATTCTCTGATAAGAAGGCCGTGTTATGGGGACCTGCCTAGAAAGTACAGCGATCATGAATCCAAAACCTAGAAACTGGCCACTTATAAGGCCTATCAAAGGCGCAAGAGCACCTAAACCAGCAAGCGCAAGAATTATGTTTACAGACGCCTGCACTACAGACATTATTATTATAGCAGATGCAGCATTTCTTCCGTTTCCATAGCCAACAGCAATGGCAAAAAAGACATTGAAGAGCATGGTCCCGATTATGGATAAGCTTGCTATATCAATAAGATACGCATATGTGCTTGAATGCATTAGTATGCCTGCCAGCCATGGGCTTGCTATTATGGCTATGCCTGCAAGAAGCAGCCCTGCAAGGAGTATTATACACAGTACGTCTCCGGCAAGCATTCCTATTCTGTTTTCAGCATGCCTGTACCTGTATTCCGCTGTGAATTTCGTAGATGCAGTGTCGATACCAAGCGTGCCGAAAGCGGTAAAAAAACCTATCGTTGCTATGGCGGCGGTGTACAAGCCATATGTGGCTGGACCCAGTATCCTTGTTACAAGCATGAACGCCACAGTCATTAGAATAAAAGAGGCGAGCTTGCCTGCCATAAGATAGCTGGCCATCTTTGCAGTAACGCTCCCTATCCATTCCTCTCTTTCTTCCTGCATGTTCATTCCTGCATTATTTACAATTTGCAGGTTTATATCTTTTGCTTATATATCAATGCTGTGAAATCTTTTCAGAATGCAAGAGCTTTATCGAGCGCATAGCCCTCCAATAGCCAACTATGCCTATCACTACCACACTTATTATGACAAGGAAGAAACCCATGCCTAGGGAATCCAAATTGTGCACCTTTATGCCGGTGTTTATAGCAAGATCAAGCACTGAAGGGAAAAGCAGGGCAAGGACGCCGCCAACTATAAACACCATGCCTCCATATTCTAAAACAAATCTGGACATTGTCAGTGCAAGGAACTTGAGCTCGCTTTCTGTGAGCTTCTTCATTTTTTTCATGTATGCCCCAAATATGGAACCGAAAAGAACCTGCATAACCATAGTGCCAAGACCATAAAGTGCACCCGGCAACCATCCATACCATGCATTTGGCATTGCCGGAGAAAGCACAGTATATATGATTAAAGCAAAAGCACCGAATCCAAATCCTGCAATAAATCCGTGAAGAAGGGCCAACTTCAACGGAACAGGCTTTACTCCTATTTTATCGTCACAGCAAAGTGCAGGGTTGACCTTGTGCTCTTCCTCTTCCTCCATTACCTTGCTTCCTTTTTTATGTATTCTGAAAAACACACCAAGCTTTCTCTCTATATAATGCCAATGCAGATACTTATTGTGGCTTGCCATGTATATACCGACTATGCTCATTGCAAGTCCCACTGCGATATATGTAAGAGCCTCAGCATAGTTGTTCATGAATATTCCTGCAAGGGCGAAGAATGCTATCTCAGAAAGTATGGCACGCTGGATTGTAAAGCCAGTGGAGAAAAATAAGCCTGCCTTGGCGCCTCCTTTTGTGCTGTAGCTGCCAACTGCATAAGAGAATGTTATAGGCCACGTGTGCTCGTCAGGAGTCACTCCGTGGACTATGCCAAGCAGGAATGACAGGATCAAGGCGCCGAAAAAAGTTACATTAGTTGGATTCCATAGATTTATGTCAAACATCAATTCACCTCTTTTATAGGCTTGCCATGCGGGCAGCTGCAAGGTCTTTTTAGCCCCACATACAGCTCGTGGGCCAGCTGGCTGTCAAGCATGTAGTCTACTTTCTTGCATTCCTCGCATGCCTCTTCAAGGTTGCCGCCGTTTTTGAATATCAGTGTTTCCAGAACCCTGTGCTTGAACTCTATCTTACCAGCTTCTTTCCTTCCTTCTTGTGTAAGATGCAATACATTGTTTTCATCCCTCTCCACGAGCCCGTAAGCTATAAGCTTTTCAACAAGCTCATGTGTGGTGGGCGGCCTTATAGAAAGCTTGCCGCTAATCCTAGAAAGCGTTAGCTCACCGCCTTCATATAGAGCCATGAGGCAGTCTCTCTCTCGTTTCGTAATCATACTCTCGCCATGATAAATATAAACTATAAATTAGTATAATGCTAATAATATTAGGATAATACTAATTAATAAACCTTTACTTTATTTGCGCTTTTAATGCAGAATTTCATACCTTACAACTATCACTTGCTATTTCTATAGCATTCATGCTATGGCTTCGTCAGGCCTTCATCAGCGCTATACCCTTTCTGATATCCTTTCTTTCACAGCTTCTTGAAGGGAATTCTTTAGCAGTATATCAGCTAGGTTTTCGTGCCTTCTTCTCCATGCGGCCATCTGCATTGCATCAAAACTGAAAAATGCCCTTGATAACAAGTAGCACGTATCCATATAACAAATAGATCATGTTCATAGACGAAAAAGCTTGCTAGATATTAGCATCATAAATAAGAGGTATTCATTGTGGATTTATCAACATTCTTTATTTTATTTCTTTATTTCTAAAACATCACAATCAAAAAATATGCATTCCTTACTTCTCAATGCAATCATCTATAGTACTGCAGGCCACTTTAAAAAAAGATATAAATATAAGTAAAAAAGAAATTATGAATGAGGCCATGGAAAAGCAGGGAAACTGCGAAGACGTATACAAAAGCGAAGTACTGCACTTCATGTCTGGAATAATACCTGTAGTAGCAAGGGAAAACAAGGAAGCGCTAAACATATTTCCGGCTTCTCCTTCAATTTTTAAAAAGCTACTGCGTAGGTTTTCCCCTGTGTCAGATACCGAATCAAACGAGGAGGTGCTTAGGCAATTTAGGAAGGAGAGGGGAGAGCGGGCGCTTTATAAGTTATCAAGAGCAATTGTGGCAGCAGCAATAGAAAACGCAAAAGAAATACACATGTATCTGGTAACAAATCCTCAAGCAACAAAAAGCAATATGCTGAATGTAACAAGAGTGCTCTTTAACATAATATTAAAAAACGATGAGGCAAAAGCTGTGTTCTTCAACAGCACGTCAATTTCAACAGAGGAAACTGCGCTTTATATTGTTGCAGATCGGCTTTTTAAGGTAGTTGCCCGCCAGCCGCATATGGCAGTCTTTTATAAGGAAAATGAACATGTTGTTGACAAACTTTTTCGGAAAGCAGTTTATGAAATAAATGCTAACAATGCTAAATTGATTTAGTGATATAATGGACAAGAGAAATCTCGAGATCAGGTATATGAATAGGCACGGAAGAGCCGATGGGAGAACTATCAGGGTGTTTGACAATGAATATTTAGATGTGATATTGTCATTACGCCGCAACTATGATCAATTGGAAGTTTCGAATGCTGCAAAGTTCGAGATTGCTTTTTACAAGGCTGCTTTCTGTGAGTTCTATGACAAGCGCGAGGTTTCAAAAGATAAAATCATGGAAATAGCTAGGGATGTTGTAGAAATGTTAGCAAAAGAAGAGGCAAAAGTAGAGGCAAAGCAGCAAGTGAAAGAAACAGCAGTAAGCACAAAGCTAAAATTGCAGAAGATGCCTGCAGAAGAGATAAAGTTTATTATAAATGCAATAAGAGAAGAAGAATAGAAAGCATAAGGCTTTGCCCATTAACCTTTTTGCTCATAAACAGCCAAGAGCAAGTTCTCGTCAGCATGCACCTCGTAGGAAGTGTTAGGAGGTACTATTACAGTTAAAGCTTTTGAAAGTTTTTCTATATCTCCATTATTCTTTTTTATGTATCCACTTCCAGATACTGTGTGCAGTATTTTGAACGATTTAGCTTCTTTTGTATAGTCCTTGTACCCTGCCTTTATGTACACCTCCCGCAGGGCACTTGTTGCAGTATCTGCAAGAACCTTTTCATATCCGTATTCTGTATCGCTCTTGTTGCTGTATTCCTGCGTCACTTGCTCGACATCCTTAAGGTTGTCTATAGATTGCCAGAAGATTTCGTTTTCTATATATGCTCCTATTTTTTTTTCATTTGCAAGTTTAGGAAACACTGTTTTCTCTACATCTACAGCTCCGTTTCCCTTTCTGGCATAGTCCTCATCAAAATAAGGGTATGCGTTTTTCTTTATATAATATATGCCTGCATTTATGTATTTGTCTATCAATGGTTTCTCTACAAACTTTGTTATCGTGGTATCAGCAAGATCCACAATCCCATATGGGCTGCGAAGCTTTGTAAGCGCCATGACTATATCATAATTCGAAGACTGTGCAAACTCTATAAGCTTTTTTAGGTTCATATCAGAAACAATATCTCCGTTTCGTACCACTGCATCTTCATCCAGTTGCTTGAAGCAGTTGTTCATTGCAACAAGAGTTCCTTTTGGCTCTCCTTCGTTTAAATAGTTTATTTTTATTCCGTTCCATTCGTTGCCTATTTCTTTCTCTATAATAAGGGATTTGTTGCTTATCAGAAGGTATACTTTATATATGCCCACATTTTTGAATTCATTCAATTGGTGGTGAAGTATGCTCCAGCCCTTCTTTATTTCTATAAGTGTCTTTGGCAATGTATCTGTAAGTGGTCTCAGTCTTTTGCCATTGCCCCCTACCAAAATAACCCCGACAACCATGAAATCATTAGCAATTTACTTGATGTAATATTTATATTTTACTAAAGCGAAGCTTTATGAATCTAAGGTGAAAAGGATCGGCCTTTAAAAAAGCGATACATATTGAAAGGGTGTAGAAGAGCTTCTGAAAGTAAGCATATGCAATCTTTTGGTGTTTCTACGTATTTTGCAATACCACGACCAAAAACAGTTTCAGGACGGATATTCATCTTAAGGCTTAAAATACTTTCTATTTTATGTGTAGGTAAAAATTGGGTGCTTGATTGACTATTCACGTAATATTTCCAAAAACCGAAAAAATTGCTAACATATTTTTAATAAACAAATTATTTAAATAGTAGGAAATGGAAGAAACACTTAAGCAAAAAAGTTTGCGGTGAATAAATGGATAATACAAAAAATAAAGATCAGGGTAGTAGTAGTGATATAGATATAAGCAATATCATAAGAAAAGAAGAAGGACAAGAAAAAAGCAATAGAATAACTTCCGCTCCTGGCTTTCTTCAAATAGGAGATATAGGTATAACATATAATGAACTGCTTGCGTTATTGGCAAATTTTTCACAGCGACCAAATGAAAATATATTTGCTGCACTAATCAAGGGTCCTACAGGAACAGGTAAAACACTACTTGTAAGACATATAGATTATACTTTAAACACAACCACGAACAAACTTGGTAATCCAGAACTTTTTATTGCTCAGTGCAACCAGTCAGCAGATTTCCATGATCTATTTGGTCATGATACACTAACGGTGAAAAACGGAGTTCAGGTTGTTGAGTTTGTACCCGGTCCAATATCTGAAGCAATAATGTCCTCAAACAAAAACAAAGTTGCTATGCTATTGTTGGATGAAATAAATGCACTGCTTCCAGAGAACCAAAAATTGCTCAATTCGCTACTTGACGGACGAGGCTTTATTAAATTTGGTGAGAGATCGTACCAAGTTGAAAATGGATCTAAGCTTATAATATTTGCCACAATGAATCCCATGGGTTACAGATATGATGGCATAAGCACTATAAATGCTGATCTCGAAAGGAGATTTTCATATACCTTCACAGTAGGTTATCCCACACCGAAAGAGGAAGAGGAGATAGTAAAAAAAATAACAAATTCAACTGCAATAGACGTGATTCAAAAGGCTATCAAACTTGCAAATCATACAAGGAACAAAGAATGGGACGACCTTCCAATAACAACTAGCGAGATAATTGCATTTGTTAATGCAGCGGATACATTTAACAAAGCTTTTTCAGACAATTGGAAATCAAAAGCAATGTTGGAGGCATTTAAAATTACAATAGCAAACCATTACGACGACACAAGAGATTCATTAATAGAAAAAGCAAAGGATCTAGGTTTGCTGTGATAACATGCAGATGCAAAACGAAATTATACCGTATCTTCAAAACGAGGTAAAGCTATTCAATAATATACTTCTAAAAGTGAGAAGGTACACTATTGAGCTCAAGTTGACTGAAGATAAAGAAAACGAATACATTGCATATACTACTATATTGGAAAACGACGATAAAAGAAAAGAGGTATTTGTAAATTTAAACAACGAAGCTCTAAAAACCACTCCGGCTGCAATAGCAGCATTACAACATGAAGAGGCGCATGCGCTCTTTACAACAGGGTCGTTCACTAAGACAATACAACAGCTTTCAAAGGAATTCCCAGAGGTTGCTACAAATGATATACGGTATATCGTCAACCTTATAGAGGATTACCGTATAGAGTACTTGTGGAAAAAAATACTATATCCTGGAAGTGAACGAAATTTCTCAAAGCTCTATGGTAACATACTAGACAAAATGGAGGAGGATATTAGCAAAGTAACAAATGCTGGAAAAAATTACTTTGATCCGATTGCACTACTTTATACTGCAAGGATGGCGCTCAGCACTTCAAATCAAAAAATATTGGATATTCAATCACAAATTCCTAATGAATCTAAGCAGTTGTACAACGATTTTGTTGAAGATTTCGAATTGACATCAGGGAGGGACTTTGATTCTGTTTACGTAGCATCAAAAAGGGTGATAAATAGAATAAAGGAATATTTAAAAAACAATGAAAATAATTTTCAATCTGGAAATTCTCAACAAAACGGAGAAGGAGAATATCAAAACGAAGCAGGAAAAAAGAAACTAGATATCGGTGATTCTAGCAAATTGCCAAAATTATTTGCCAATCAGGATCAAAATGATATTGGTAGCCAGAAGGATAAAGTAAACGATTCGTCTAAAGAGAATAGGACAGATGAGGAGATATTGAAAAAAAGCAACGAAGAAATGATTAAAAAAATTGAACGCATAGTGCAAAATAATTTTGATGTTATAAATGAGATAAATGATATAATCAGAAAAACGCAGGAAGCAGAAAGGCAGCAACAGAGTGAGAGCCGCGGCGGCACAGGCCTTAAGTCAACAAATAGCTTGTATATGGAAGAAAAACAAAAAGAAAGTTCATATGTCAAAGAACTTAAAAGGGCTATCGAAGCACTTCACAAAAATAAACCGAGACTAGAAAGTGCATTCAGAGGCAGGCTTGATGTAGGAAAAGTGATTAGGTATAATGCAGAAAGACAAAATTTTTTAGACCATGAGCTATTTTTAAGAAGAGAAATAACAAATGATGGGGTAGATATTACGATTTTACTCGACACATCTCAAAGCATGATAACTGATAATAAAATAGATACAGCAACTAAGATCTTGCTCACATTAGAAAAAACCGTTAAGAATTCAAATAAAATAAAATTAGATATCTTTGCTTTTCCTGGTAACTTTAGTGCACTATATGAAGTCGACAAAAATAAGATAGCTTCGCTCAGTGTAGGTGGGGGCACACCGTTGGGAAATGCATTGAGCCTGCTAAATAAAAAAATGAATGAAGACAAATCCAAGAACCCATTGGCTCATAAGTTTCTGTTCATCATTACAGATGGCGAGCCAGATTCAAACGAAGCTACAAATTATGCAATCAAAGAACTCAAGAAATCTGATATAACAATATTTACTATTTTTGTCGGTGTTGATGATGATTTGACAATCAGGAGTACCTTTGAAGCATGCGATGGGCTTTATTTTGCAGGTGAAATGAATAATGCAGGAGAACAGCTCTTTAAGCAGCTAAGCAAGGAGATAATGAAAGTAGCGGAACAGAAAAAGAAGCAAAAATCATATTGATATGCAAATATCAGAAGGCAAAAAAGCTAATTACCAATATAGGTAATTCATAGATATATCAAGGTGTGCGAAGGAACCTAAAAATTTCTTTAGCAAAGAGCGTTTGTTACATGACTAAGGCGA
>JBMFSF010000028.1:0-10079 GCA_049967695.1 Candidatus Micrarchaeia archaeon | reverse complement strand
AAGTATTTAAAAATTCAACATCATGATAGTTGAGCTATGCTATTACAAATAAAAACAATGAAATAGCTAAAGCAAAAAAGAAGTGGGCCTGGAGAGATTTGAACACTCGACCTACGGCTTATAAGACCGTCGCTCTAACCAAGCTGAGCTACAGGCCCAAGCATATTCATGCATGCTGGATTTCGAATAATATTTGTCATTTAAATTTTTATATTTTTATTTTTGGTAACTTAATTTTTAAAATTTCAAACGTTTGGGATTGTATAATTGTTTGTAATCCATGACGGCTTCTGGATCTTTGGAGGCAATGAGCCTGTAAAGTTGTTGACTGCAAATATCCTTAATGGGACATCAACATCCACAAAGTTTATGCCGGTCTGGTTTGCAGGATATACAAGCGTGAATCCGGGAAGATTGCCGAGGAAGAATCCTCTGTAAAAGTTGGAATCGTAGAATTTGGATGGCGCATCGGTTATGCTGCCATTTGCAGCATTTGGAGTGTATATCACAAGCATGTCTTCGTAATATGTTGGGGTCCCAGTAATGTTTGCAATAATTGCGCCATTGGTCATCCCTATATTGACGTAGGCATTGAGCCTCGTACCGTTAGTACTGTATACAGGCATTGCACCATTGCTGTTCGGATTAAGCTCTATGCAGATGTTTTGCCTTGACAATGATTGGCCTTGTATAACCCAGCCCCTAGCGTAGCTTATTGATGTATTCTTATTTGGTATGTTGCAGTAGTACGAAGCAGACTGTGGAAGGTTAGGTAGCATGGTTGCAAGAGGTACCAGCACATATTCCGGATCATGGGAAAGCTCACAGCTCGAAGTCCCTATGCCTCCATGCGCTTCCGCAAAGCCCATTGTAGTTGCATTAATATGTATGCATGCAAGAAAGTCAAGAGCACCCCATTTCTGCACAAGGGCTTCGTCAAACAGCACATATTTTGTCTGGTTGTTATTCATGTAATTTGAAAGAGTGGCTGGAGTATAATTATCTTGAGGGCCTAACACATAGTTTGCCGCTACACCATAGTCCTCCCATGCCACTGCGTTATCTCCCCTTATTACAGCATAGCTGTTTCCAAACCAATTGATCCAGTCTCCATAGTCCCACCATGATAAAATTCTGGGACCATTGGGGCCTACGTTCGCACGCATCCATTTCGCTGCGGCAAGCCAATATTGTGGTACTGTGTTGCAGAACATCTGTGCCCCTATCACATTGGTCTGGTTGTTCATTATTATGCTACAGCCGTTTGGCTCCGCATATACCGAAGCAGCTTCGAATACCTGGAATATTGAATTGAATTCAAATATTACAAACAGTATCCCAATGCCGAAGATTATATACATTGCCCTGCTGGAGCTTATGCTTGGCAGACCATAGTTTGACTTCTTGCCAAGTTCTTTCAAATCGAAATTAGCAAGCACCAGATAGCTAAGCTCACCGAGCATTATAGAAAAGAGTAGTATATAAACTACTCCGAAATGAGGCAGGTATTTTACCTCTGAAAATCCTGCTATGGATATAAGCGAGATTGCAAGATAGAGTATGCCTGTCTTGCTTTTCCTGAAGAATATGCTTACAAATATGAGTATTATGGAAGCAAAAAGCACCAGCCACAATATAAGCGGGAAGCCAAAAACGCTTCCACCAACAGCGCCGAAGCCGTTGCTTGCAAAATTAAATGTTAAGCCGGTTGGCTCGTACTCTGCAACAGTCATGAATAAAGGAGATGAAGGAGTAGTGAACTTCTTAGATAGCTCGATATAGTTCTTAAAAGGCTTGCCAAAAGGCGTTGCAAATACTAGTATAAGGATTATTGCAAGAATGGCTAGAAACCATTCTGCATAACTCCTTGCGCTAGCATCCTTGAATAAAAGATGGTGCTTTGAAAGGTATTTTGGCATATATTCGAAAACTGCTACAAGCACAAGTGCTATGAGAGGGAACGAAAGCATTATTGGTATGCCAAGTATTTCAGGAGTCCTGTTTGTCATAGTTGCACCGTAAGGCTGGTACAAAGCAAGGAAGAATGCAATCACTGCAAGCACAATCCCGTTCATCTTGTAGAAGTCTATTGTGATTTCCTTCCTGAATGTGTCTATTATGCCTTCAAGAAGTATGTAAAGTGCAAGCACGCCAGCAGTAACAGTGAAATAATGAGCGCCAAGAAAGTTTGAAGAATAGGCAATACCTGCAAGCACAGCAAGCCTTTTGTTCTTCTGGTGCTTTATTGCAAGCATATATGTTGCAAAGAAGAAGAAAAGCGCGAATATTCCCCACGGTTCGAGAAGCTGTTCCCCTGCTATAAATGTTGTTATAAGCGTTGGCATCGATGTGGCAAGAGCCGCGCCTATTAGCGCTATTCTTGAATCGTATTCGTGATACAAAAGCATGAATATTATAAACACAAGGAAAGCACCCACCAAAGGTGGATATACGCTGCTCACATCACTTATGAGTGCATTGTTAAGGTTAGTATAGTGCGGCCCAAGGCTGTCAACAATCTTGTACCAATATGCTTCAAGATATGGTATGATAGGCTCTACCCTGTGGTTCGTACCTGTTGCTACTACAGGCCATGCGGAATGATCATAAAGGAGCTGGTAGCCGTAGGTAAGTATGTACTGCGTATCTATCATGTCGAAATAAGGATCAAACTCAAAGAATTTCGGCGCTACGCTGATGTTTACTATCCTTGTATAGAAGCTAAGAAGCATAAGCAACAGAAGCACAGCCCAAGGTAGCCATGATGAATGCAATATTCCTTTCCTGCCCTTGGAAAGTTCTGAAAGCTTGGCGGATTCCTCCAAATAATGCGCATTTATCAGATCATTCATTTCCAATTCCTGCCTTGCTTTCAGGGATTTGTATGCTGCAGTATCGGAAGAAGCAGATTCCTCAAGGGCTGCCCACTGCTTCTTCTCCAGCTCGTGCTCTTTTTCCATGTGCTCTTGTATAAGCTGATTTGCTTCCTTGAACTCCCTGAGCCTGTCTCTTACCTGTTCTTTGGCTTCTTCAGGAAGCTTTCCTGCTATAATACCATACTTTACAAGAAATCCTTTGAAATCCTTGAATATGTTTTGCTGGTAGCATAGGATTATACCAAAAATTGTAAGCACAAGCGAATTTACTTCAACAAGAGCCAGGGAAAACGAAAAAAAGTGTATATAATCCATGAAATAAGATTCTGCCCATGTAAGGGTAGGAACAAAGATTATTCCAAGAACAAAGCCCAGGACTGCCTTTTCAAATGTGTGCAGCTCTGTATTCTTCAAAAGGGCAAACGCTATAAGTACGCCTGGAATGAACAACGAAAAAAAAGCTATAAGAGCAGCAAGAAAGACGCTCAATTTATTACCTTGCTGTTGCTATGGATTTTGGAAGCTCTACGTTCTTTGTCTTTTGACCTGGGAATACTGTACCTGGAGGCACTATCCTTACCTGTATGCCTATTGCGCCATACTTTGGATATGCTGCTGTTATCGCTTCGCTGACAAGGTTTGTTACATCTCCTGCTTTTGGTATGTAGCCCACTCTTTTTATTATAGTCCTTGTCTTTGCTTTCTTTGCTTGCAGCTTGCCGCTCAGCCTTATCTCTGCGCCCATTGCGCCGTTTTCTATTATGCTCCTTAAAGTCATCTGTATGAGCTTTCTGGGATTGAAGCCTCGCTCTAGCATTTCGCTCATATGCCTTGCCACAAGCATAGGCTCCAGCATCCTGTTCTGGACCTCGTTTACTGTTATCTGTGGGTTATAAATGTTGAAATTGCGCTTTATGTTTTCCTTGAGCGCGTCTATTGTCTTGCCCCCCCTTCCTATAACCTTGCCCGAGTAAAGCACATATAGGTTTATCCTTGTTATTATAGGAGTTTTTTGTATGCTTACCCTTGAAAATCCTGCTTTCATAAGCTCCTTAGACAGGAATCTGGATATATTCAGCTTTATTATGGAATCTGAGATAAACTTCCTTTCTATAGTCATTTATTCACCTGAGCCTTCTTCTCCTGCTTTTCTGCATTTTCCTTTTTAGCAGGCTTGGCCTCTGCTTTATTAGCTTTATTAGAAGCGCTGTTTATATTTTTATTTTGTATTTTTAAATCCTTGCCTGAATCCGCTTGCTTCTGCTTGCCTTTTGCAAAGCGCATTTTCCTTGCAAGATTTTTATCGTTCTTTATCATTTCTTCTGAAGCAAGGCCTATCTCCACTCTTGCGAGCTCCAGGTTGCTCCTTCTCACGCTTAGGAATCCATAAGTGTGGTTTCCAGGAACAAATCTTGCCCCTTTCGGAGGCTCTCTTGCAAGTGTTGTAACCTTGTTAGCAGCAGCATGTGCCACATAAAGCTCGTCTGTGGAATAGTTCTTCTGGGTCGCATTGCCAAGGGCATTAAGAAGAACCCTTCTTACCATGAGCGAGCACTTTATAGGAGTCCTTCCCTTCTTGCCTCCCAGTTCATGCCTTGAGCCCATGCGCTTGTTGTGCTTCTTGTAGAGTATTGGTGTTTTTCCTGAGGATACTGCTTCTATTATAGACAATGCTTCAGATACTGGCTTGTACCTTATGGCGGTGCATACAGCGCCTAAATCCTTGTAGCTCGCATTCAGGTTTGACATGCTTGCGAATACGAGCTTTGAATCCCCGTTGTAAGAATATTTAGCCATCATTTCACCGACAGGAACTTGCTTCCACGTGTTGCTTTTATTCCTGGAGCAGAATGCACAACACGCTTGGTCGAGTATACAAACTCTCCGAGTCTGTGGCCCAGCATTGCTGGTGTTATCGTTATCTGGCTGAACTGCTTGCCGTTGTGGACCTCGAATACCATGCCTATCCATGAAGGAAGTATTACTGCTTCCCTCTCATGAACTCTTATGTTCTTGGTCTTTCCCTCTTCCTTGTATTTTTTGACTTTCTCTATGAGTGCCTTGTACTTTAGCCCCTTCCTGAGAATGCTCCTTCTCATCCTTGAGTCCACAAGCTTAATGTACTCTTCATCACTCAGTTTGGAGAGCTGGGTTGCGGTCATTCCTTTGAATATTATCCTTTCGGATTTCTCAACTTGATCTACCATCAGTATCAACCTCTTTTCTTTCTTCCTATTCTTCTAGCTGCAATATGTCCTACCTTTCTTCCTGGCGGCGAATTCCTTGGTGTTATGCTGCTCTTTCCTTCATGGTGCTCTTTGCCCCCAAACGGGTGGTCTGCAGGAGTCATCTTTACGCCACGAGGCCTTGGCCACCATTTATTAGTAGCATGCATTATGTAAAAGCTCTTGCCTGCCTTCATAAGAGGAGCATCGTGCATTCCGCTGCCTGCGCTTACGCCAAGCTGAGCCCTGCATTCATTGTCAAGAGTTACAATCCTTTTGGACATCAGCTTTACTACTGCGCCTGTCGGGGTATGCGAAAGTATGGTACCAAAAGCACCTGCCGCGCGTGCTATTGCGCCTCCATCGCCTTTGTGCCTTTCTATGTTGTATATTGGCACGCCCTCAGGTATGTCTTTGAGCTTGAGTATGCTCCCCAAAGCGTATTTGGGCTCTTTCGGATTTATATAGATTTTGTCCCCTATCTTTATCCCTTCCGGGGCGATCATGTATGAAGTAGAAAAATCGTCGTAGAGGAGAGCCATCAATAGCCCTGTATGGCCTGGATGGTTCAGGAAGCCCAATACTTCCCCAGTACTCTGGTTTATATTAGCATAGGTAGCGGTTATATCATAAGTTCCAGGCAATTTCTTGTAAATGTTGGAACCTTTTCCACGCCTTTGCTGATGAAGTTTCTTTCCCATTTTTACACCGTTGATTTAATGCATATATCAGACAAGCTTAAGCTTAATTGCTACATCTGAGGCCTTGTAGCCAGGAGCCAGCTTTATGAATACTTTTTTAGTATTTTTCTGTGTATTCGCTGCGTTGATTGTTGATACCTTGACACCGAAAAGCCTTTCGAATTCTTTCCTTATCTCGTTTTTTGATGCCCTGAAATCCACTATGTAAGTAATGACATTATCTTTGTCTATCATGCCTATTGCTTTTTCAGTAGATACAGGATGTTTTAATATTGACATTTTACCACTTTTACGCTTTTATTGCGGCTTTCTTGCTTGCCGGTTTTAAAGCATGCTTTTTTATTGCAGATTCAAGATTTTTCACAGCAGATTCGCTCCAAACAACAATCCTACCAGGATGACCTCCAGGAGCAAGCATGTTTGCTGTAACATTTTCAGCAGTGGCTGCATCTGCTCCTGCAATATTGGCTGCTGCCCTTATCGCAGGGCATTCTTTTGAAGATACAAAAAGGAAGCTCTTCTTGTAATGCTTCTGGCTTGAAAGCCTTCTGACGCCTTTTCTTATATGCGAATCCTTAGTGCTTTCAATGTAATCTGAAAGCCCGATCTTGTCTAGCAAAGCCATGAATTCCTTTGTCTTGGATATCTTTTCTATATCGTCAGATATTATTATCGGGTTTGATATCTTAAGCGATTTGGGTGCATATTCTAGCGTTGCTGAGATCGCTGAGCGTATTGCTTTCTGGTATTCCTTCTTATTGATAAATTCCTCTATTACCTTGTCTACCATATGTGGCTTTGCCCTTCTTCCTTTTACTGCAGAGGGTATCCTTTTGACTTTGCCCTGCACCCCATCCCCTAATTTTTCCCTTGGCCTTGCTGGGATTCCCATATGCCTTCCAGTCCTGAAAGAGCCTCTTCTTCCATAATAGGTAGCAGAAGTTTGCAATCCAGCAAGCGGAAAATGACCCTGCCTCTGGCGCTTGAAAGAGTCTTCGGCAAGAGTCGCCCTTATTATCAGGTCTTTCCTTACCTCTTCCTCAAAGCTTGGAGGCAAGTCTATAGATTCTTTAACCTTGCCGTTCAAATCAAAAACATTTGCCTTCATTATATCATCTTGATTGCACAGATATGTCAATTATTTTTGGCTCCTTTATGCCATGCGCATTCTTGTTTTGTATGGATTTTCTTATCCTTACAAGCCTTTTTATTGCGCCAGGCACGGATCCTTTCAAAAGTATAAAGTCTCCTTTTACTAGACCGTAGTTTGTAAAGCCAGATTTTGGATTTATATTTACAGATGGATTGACCGCAAATATTTTCTTGTTGCGCTCTGTCCTGTAGTTAAAGCCGAGCTGCCCTGCCTGAGGAACCGTAAAAAACACCTTCCCTGGCCTCATGGGTCCGAGGTTTCCGACATGCCTGATTTTTTCCGTGGACTTTCTATATTGCCTTGTGACTCCAAACCTTTTTATGGGACCCTGCCAGCCTTTGCCCTTTGATATGGAGAGCACATCCACGTATTCTCCCGGCTTGAAAACATCAGAAAACTTTATTTCCTTGCCTAGAAGCAGCACAGCAGCCTCAAACTTTGATGATACACTCTCGCCGTTCAACGGTATCTCGTATTTTATGACATGATGAATTCCGACTGATAATGGCTTTGGATCTGCAGCAACAAGAAGCCTTGCATCTGCATATTCAGAAAGATTCTGCTTTATCTTGTCTATTGCGCTTTCATCGTTTTTGATGGATTTCATGCCAAGCTTCTCCGCTGCCTGCCTGGAATATATTGCAAGCGAAGATTTGAGGTAGCCTGTCTTTCCATCGATCTTGTAAAGCCTCAAGCCGTATACAATTTGCTTTGGAAGCTCTATAACAGTACATGGCGAGCTTTTTTCTTTTGCCTGCTGTGCAGAAGGATCTTCTATTACGGAAACATGCGTCATGCCTACCTTGAAACCTATAAGATTTGTCAGCTCAAAAGTTTTGCTGTCATGCTTGCTTCTGAGCCTTGGAAGTATACGTGATGCACGCCTATGCGGCCAATATTGTAGTGAACCTCTGTGCGAACCTCTATGCATTATTAAACGCCTTTGTTTTATCTAAAACATAAATTTTAATGATTTCAGTTCTGACATTGAAAATTTAATTTCCAAAGGACAATGTCCCTTCTATAACCTGCAAATCTCTAAGGATAGAATTTATTGAAGCCCTTAAAGCAGTTACATCTGATGAATATATATCTATTTTAATGCTTTTATTTGTTTCCTTTATGCTCACATTCGAGCGCTTCTTGTTACTGCTTTCTTCTAAACTTAAAAGATTTTGATAATTAATATTTATACCTTTCTTAATATATAATGATAGCATATAATTGCTATTTTTATTCTCTTGCAAGGTTTTTGAACTTTTTGATGACATCATTTGAATTGCCTTCCACAAACTTGAGATTGTAATCTTTTATTACCAAGCTGGTCTGCCTTGTATAATCGTCGCCTGCATTTATTACGTTTATTATATCTATCTTAATATCTTCCGGACGACCTGCCTCCTTTAATATCAAAAGCTTCCTGAAGCCTTTATGTGATGCTTCATTGACAAGCTTTGAAACTGTCTGCCTGCCTCTTCTAGCCAGCATGGAATTTGGGAAGAGGCTGCATAAGTGCATGGCAGCATTCAAAAGTATTGCTCTGTGCTTTGACTTTGAATATGTTATATAAGGCATTTTTATGCAAGGCCACGATGCTTCTTGCCTGCAGAGGTGAGCGCCCTGAAAGCCCTTCTCTTGCGTGAAATTATTGTAGAATAATTTTTGTCTTTGGCTAAAGATGGAGATGAGGTTTCTGCAAGTATTACTTCATAATATTTCTTGTCGCTTTTTGAGCCTACGAAATACGAATTTACTACTTCGCAGTTCATGTACTTGCGGGCAGCTCTTTCTTCGGCTATTGCGCGCAACGACTTCGCCCTTGTGAAATATCTGCCGTTCTTTGAAGGCTTCCTACCTCCTCCTGGCTGCTTGAGCTTGCTGCTTCCTCCTCCTACTCTTACTCTTACAACTATAATGCCCTGCTTAGCCTTGTATCCAAGCACCCTCGCCCTTGCTATGTTTGTCGGCTTGTCTACCCTCTGGACAGGAGGCTGCTTTGCCCATTCTGCGAGCCTCTGCTTGTATATTTCAGGGCGGGTTTTATATTCTGCATTAAATGTATCTTTCATAGAACCATACAATCCCATATCTATCACTTTAATAATTGCAAAGAAAAGTTTATTTTTATTTATCCTTATTATTTATATTCTTATTGTTTTTGCAGTAGAAAATTCTACTTTTGCAGCTTTTAGTTTGCAAACATCAATGCGATAATATGCATAATGATTGCCTGCTTTTATGTATTTAAGCAGCTAAATTTGATATTGTAAAAGCATAAAAATTAATATTTGGTATGAAAAATTCTATTGATTACTATGCCTGATTATAAGACGCTGGATGATTACAAGAAGGAATACCCAAGGCTGAGAGATGTGACGCTCTGCTACCTTATAGACAAGGATAATGAAAAAATTCTCCTTGCTATGAAGAAAAGAGGCTTCGGGGTTGGAAAACTAAATGGAGTAGGCGGCAAGCTAAAAGAGGGTGAGAGCGTAGAACAGGCATTGATAAGAGAAACTGAGGAAGAAGTTGGAGTAATGCTAAGAGAATATGAAAAGGTTGCCAAAATAGATTTCTATTTTGATAACGATAAGAATAAAGATATGAACCAAACCGTACATGTTTACCTTGCATACAAATGGGATGGAACACCTTCTGAAAGTGAGGAGATGAAGCCTGAATGGCAGGACATAAACAAGCTTGACTACAGCAAGATGTGGAGCGATGATAGGTATTGGCTTGGAATTGTGCTTGAAGGCATGTATGTAAGGGCGAGCTTCCTTTTCGGGGAAAATGACAAAATAAAAGAATTTGAAATAGAGGCTTCCAACAGATCTTTTGAGAGAAGGATAGTAAGAAGGGAAACAAGAATCTAAGAAAACAGGCGCAGTTTGAGAATTCTCATAAACTATTCATAAGATTTTTATCTGTGTAATATTGATTAATCTGAAGATTTGCTATATGGAAGCATTCAATGGTATAGCTAGCATGAGCCTGTACACCATTTTCCGTAAGGGAATGCGTACGCTTCAATTACTTCTTGGCTTATGTTATCGCCAGTTATGAAATTATAATTAGTATTTGATTGCTGATTGCATAATGCTGCATATACATTGCCGCCTTC
>JBMFSF010000027.1:0-10151 GCA_049967695.1 Candidatus Micrarchaeia archaeon | reverse complement strand
GAAAGTTATAAAAGCCCGCAGGCATATATTGGTTTTTGCGATCAATATGTATATATAAAAGAAATTGGATTTATATAACTTACTGCTGGCCAACATAGGGCGACCTTCAACATGTATAAGATCAGCATTTGCTAATAACAGAGCAGAGGTATTGAAACTTAACAAAGGCAAAGTGAAGCATCCAATATCTTTAGATTGAAAAGCAGCAAACATTGAGAGTTTGCAAGGCATTCTTTCAATATCTAAACCTTTTATATTAAATGCATAAACTGGTACGAACTAAAAAGAGAGGGTTTTTATTATTTTCTTGCATAATAATTATAGGTGTGATCAAATGCCTGAAATTAAAAAAGCGGCTGGTAAAGAGGCATCAAGCAAGGATGTGGTTTCAGTAGACCCGTCATTGTGGTTCGACAGGGAATTAAAATACAAAGAAAAGCATTCTGGTTGGTATATCTTCCAATCCCTATACTGGGGCGTGTACCTTTTTGCATTGGGATTCCTGTTGATAGGCAATGTCGGAGGCGTTACTCTTACTCCCTTGGAATTCCTTGGTTGGGCTCTAGTAATGGGGGCGCTTTTCTACATAGTATACGGTTTTGTAATCTCCCTGCACTTGAAGCTTATGAAAATTCACGGTTAATTTTATTTTTTTAAATTGTTCTTTTTTTATAACTATTAGCTAACTTAATCGATTTTATGGTCAGAAATATTTATGAAAGTAAGTATTACTTGTATTATGCTATATTGCCTATAGCGTTTTTACTCGTAAGTATACTCTTTATAGGGAAGATCCCTCTTGATTCCTCTTTGAAAGGAGGCATACAAGTACAGCTTCAGACTAACGGCAGTATAAACATAGGCAATTTGACTAGTATGATAAACTCGCATATACCGTATGCAGAAGCTTCCATATCGAAAGCTCCTAGCGGCATAACCGTGACGTTGGCAGCTAATACCAGCATAACAAAAGCAGAGAATATACTAGCACAAATACTTACTTTAGCAGGCAACTATTCTTCATACGAAACAAACCTTTCTATAATGCAGTCCATGCCAGCATCCGCAAAGAACGCAACAATTTATAAAGCGATTGCTAATATAAATTCTAGCATGAAATCCATTCCTCCTGAAATGAGCTCTGCATTGAAGACCGAGCTTGCGCTACTCTCTCATTTTTTGAATACGACATATTCATACAATTCTTCAAATCCCGAAAACATGAGCAATGTGGCATCAGCTGCATACAGCAATGCTTTGGCTAATTATGAAAAAGGCATAGTGGGTGTGCTTTCCAAGCTTGTTCCATTTAAAACCTATTCATACAGCTACGTAACTCCAACAATGGGCAGCTACTTTTTGGCGCAAATGCGCGATATAATAATAGCAGCTTTTATAGTTGTAGCAATTGCAGTTTTCTTTATATTTAGGACTCCTGTCCCATCATTGGCAGTAGTCTTCGGATCCGCCAATGATATACTGATTGCTTTGGGATTTATGGGCATATTTCATGTTCCTCTTGGCATAGCTTCTATAGGCGGTCTACTTATGCTGGTTGGCTATTCAATAGATACAGACACTTTGACAGCCATAAGAGTACTTAAAAGACATGAAGGCACACCCGAAGAAAGAGCATTTCACAGCATGAGCACAGGCATAACTATGACAACTACAGCAATAATAACTTTCTCAGTACTTTTCATTGTGTCATATTTCTTTTATGTCCAGACTTATCAAGAAATAGCGAGCGTAGTGCTGTTTGGCCTAGTTGGCGATCTTTTGGCGACATGGCTTGCCAACACACCGATTATATTATGGTATAAGAAGAAAAAGGAGCACTAAATGTCTGTAATAAAATATTTCAAAGACACAAGGATAATAATCCTTATACTAATTGTTGTAGCTTTGGCGCTTCTTGACCTTCACTATGGAATACATCTTGGTGTGGAGTTTGTTGGAGGCACTGAAATACCAATAAGGCTTTCGCAAAGCGTTGACGCATTGACGATGGCCAACCTTATATCCAATCTGCAGCAAAGGCTTTCAACTTTTGGGTTGAGCCAGGTTACAATAGAAGGCGTTGGCAATCAGGAAGTATATGTTATAATTCCAACGGTTTCTCGGCAATACATAAACCAGACTATGGCATTAATACAGGCCCAAGGCAAATTTGTAGGAATAGTCAATGGTACAGAAGCTATCAATGGATCAGGCATACTCAGAGATAGCATAGGGCAGCTGCCGCCTACAGCTATACAGAACGAGGTAAGCTGGGGTGTAAGCTTTTATATAACCGATGCTGCAGCTAAACATTTTGCAAAAGCAGTATACGGTCAAGGAGGTAAGCCATTATATATGTTTCTTGATAGGCCTTCTTCCGAAATATTGATACTCAACTATTCCAATTTTGGAAATTCCACTATGGGTATAAATGCATCTCAAGCTTATGCAGCCATGCGCGCTGCAGCAAGCTTTGGAAATCTTACCATACCAATAATAGCAGTAAACAAAAGCCTGAACTCTTCTTCAATAGCGTTTTTGGCAAATTCTATTACCAGGCATAGGTATAAAAGCGTAGTAATAAGCTCTGATCTTAATTCTAGCATAGCAGAATATGCAAAGCAGCTTAATTATACAGTAATACTAAAGGCGCCTCAAAGCCTGCTTCCAACATTCTCCAATGCTACTACCATAGATACATGGCCCGCAATAGGGCTTCTCTCATCTCCTCTTCTTAATCCAAGCATTACAAACGGCAGCGTAGGTAATTCTTATGAGATAAGTGGTTACGCCCCTCTAAATCTGCCAAAAGCACAACAGTTTAACTACGCAACCAATCAATCCAAAAAGATTGCTAGCATACTGAGTGGGGGAGCACTTCCTGTCTCTATTATAGCAGGTACTCCAGAAATCATACCCCCTACGCTTGGGAGCGATGTGATGGTTACTAGCGAGTATATTGTACTGTTTGCCATTATAGCCATTTCTGTATTCATATCATTGAGATACAGGAAGCTCTTCTTGATAATTCCAATAATATTAACTACCCTTATGGAGCTTTTTATAGTGTTCTCGATAATAGGGCTTGTTGGTACAATAGATGTTTCTGCAGTGGCAGGAATTATCGCAGTTATTGGCACAGGCATAGACGCACAGATAATAATAACAGATGAGATACTTGCCAGAAGCAGCGATGAGCACAGCCAGCCCAAAACCATACTTAGCGGCGCATTTTATATTGTTTGGGCAGATGCGGCATTGCTGATTGTTGCGATGCTGCCATTATTCTTCTCGACATCTCTTGTGGATGTGATAGGATTTTCTGAATCTACGATAATAGGCGCACTTCTTGGCGTTCTAATAACAAGACCTGCTTACGCAGCTATAGTAAGCAGGCACTTTTCGTGAAGACCTATGCCAATATATTGCCCGTTATGCAATAATTCAAGTGACAAGGTAAGGTTTGTAGGTAACTTCTGCATAGACTGCACAATAAAAAGGCTGAAAAGCGTTGTGCCAGATTCTGTGGATTTATACCAGTGCCCTTCCTGTGGAAAGGTTAGTGCAAACGGCAGGGATTTTGAGGATCTTAGCAACGAATTCTTTTCAAAATTTTTTTCCAGCCTACTGCACGATCAGGACTACAAAGCGAAGCTGCTGCGTTATGCAGATGGAATTGCGGAAGTGAGATTCGATTTCAAAGTGGAGTCTGAGGACGTAGAATTCGAAAAGAGCATAAAAGTAAATTTCAAAAAACGCTTGTGCGAATTCTGCAGCAGAAAGAAATCAAAGTATTACGAAGTTGTTGTCCAGCTTCGCGGCAACCTTGTAAGGCTAAGTAATGTAATGGCAAAGATAGAGAGATTCGTGGAAAGTAGGGGCGGATTTGTTGCGGAAGTGTTAAAAGTTTCCAACGGTTTTGACATGCACATAAGCAGCAAAGAAATCATGAACGAATTCTTCCTTCTTAACAAAAAATACAAGCCAAAGAAATCCTATGTTTTCAAGGGAATCAAAAACAATAAGCGGCAGTTTAGGAACATCTACTCTTTAAGGTTCGAATAGCTGCAATACTAAAATGCATAAAACTCTTTTTGTGTTTTACAATTTGCTGTTAATATCAGAAAGAAGCCAAAAGCCAGGTGAGGGAATTTCGTCATTGGATGTCGAACCCTCCTACGCCGCTCTGCAGGCGGCTGCATAGCTGATCTGCCAACCTGGCATCTGACGCATAAATATTTCTCATTAAGATTATAAAACCTAACGCATAAATCTGCTGCTTAAATCTAACAATTTATTTATAATAGCTTGCAGTAATGCAAGCGCATGCTTTTGCGCTTTGCCTGCTTAACTGGTAAATCGTTGAGTATATTATAAGCATATTATATACTTATCCTTTTATATTTTGCTTCAAAAAATACATATAGGTGACAATATGCCAGAAGATCTGCAAATAAAGATTCCTTACGAACTAATAGATAAGACTTTAAGCTTTGACTATAACGATCCTATTTCTAAGGTAATCCCATATCTTGCAAAATACCATGCACTGGTTGTAAACAAGGACAACGATTATTACGGTGTTGTTAGCATAAGAAACCTTACCAGAAGCGAGTTTCACAGGATACCTAAAAATCAGGCAGTTGGGGTGTTTGCCTCCAGGCTTCCTAAGATAACAGAATATACTTCGCTTATGGATGCAATATTCTACTTTTACAAGACAAAGGCAAGGGCCCTGCCATATATACAGAATGGTAAGATAAAGGGTGTGTTGAGCAGGTTCAGCCTTCTGAAAATGATGCTCTCTTTAAAGCTGTTGCAGGGCATTCCGATAAAAGATGCAATGACCTCTCCAATATATGCTGTTGATATAAACTCCAGCGTTGCACAGAGCCTTAACATAATGCGCAGTATGAAAATAAACAGACTTCTTGTACTAGACAACAACAAATTTGCAGGTATAGTAACAAACCATGATATAATGAGAAATTACATGCAAGTAGAGGACAGGCCGCCCCAAATCAGATCAATCAAATATTCTAAAGCAAATATTCCAATAAAGGATGTAATAAATCCCAATGCCGTTTCTATATCGCAAAACAATACCCTTGCAGATGCAGCAAGGCTTATGATAGAGCGTAGCATTTCCTCTCTGGTGGTAATGGACAACAAGACTCCTGTGGGAATACTTACCATACTGGACATACTTGAAAGCTCTATATCAAAGCTTCATTCAAATGTCAATAATATCTTTATTACTGGGCTTGATTCCTCGACTTACATATATGAAGACGAGATAAGGGAAGAGGCAAGGCAATTCATGGAAAAGGCAGCCAAGTTCTCAAAAGTAGGCATAAAATACATAACGTTGAATATTAAAAAGCAGAAAACAAAAAGATACGAAATCTCTGCCAGGCTTGCAACAGAGAAACGTGGCATAATTGTTGTACATGCTTCAGACTTCCTGCTTGAAAAAACCCTTTCCAAAGCGCTTGACAGCTTATTGGCTATGCTGAAGAAGGACAGGGAGAAAACTATGAGCATAGTGAAAGCCCAATATAGGGAAGATTGAAATGCAAAACAGAGAGCATATCAAAGCGCAATCAAGCCTTGAGCTGCTTATAACAGTCTCATTTGGCTTGGTTATTCTGCTTCCTATAGTGGTGTTTGCGTTTATACAACTTTCTACTTCTTCTTCCACTCTTTCGGCTACTGAGGCCCAGGCAGTGGCTAACAAGCTTGCAACAATAGCATCAGAAATAGGTGTACAAGGATATCCAGCGAAGCAGCTTGTCCTTATACAGATGCCTCCAAATGTACAGGGGATCTATGTTGGAAATTATACAAGCAACATGCTAAACGGTTATGGCCATGAAATAATAATAACAATAGAGACTACCTCTGGTATAAGCTACATAACTGCTTATACTCCCATAAACGTAAGCGGCTACCTTGGAAGCATTGTTAGCCAGGGTACATACCTTGTAAACGTCTCTGCATTGAACTCATGCCCGGGGCATACCTACGAGCCTTGCGTCTACATATCACAAAGCAATTACAGCTGACAAAAGCTCAAGCAAAAAGCGAGAATAAGATATAAAAATAAAAGATATCAAAATCAATACTCAAAAAAAAAAACAAAAACCAAAAGCTATTCTGGTTTTCCAGTTACGCCGTTAATGTTTTCTTTCGATTGGCCACTGCTTATTCCCATATATACCATCTGTTCGTATCTTGGTAAGACATTTTCTGCAAGCTCTTTAACCTTGTCTGTCATTCCTGCCTTTTCATAGCATTCTACTGAGAGCCTTACCGAATCTATTGCTGCAAGATACTTTTGATCCAGTATATTGCTTTTGGCAGTCGCAAAAAAAAGGTCACCCGCCTCCTTGTAAAAAGATTTAGCATCCTGGTTTTGGAGATTAGCCAAAAGAATTTCTGCATGCGTCTTATATATCCATGCTGCCTCGTAAGTTTTTCCCATAGCCTTGAAATTGCCAGCTAAGCTTCTTATGCTCTGGTATTTATCATACTCTCTGCTTTCTTCACCACCTTCATTAGCCATAGTCACCACACGCCTAAATGCAAATATTACAAGCATCTAATATATTCAATATCTACTTATATCGTTTTATATATAAAAATATTTCCAATATTTTGCAGTTGCATTAGAATCTGCTTTCATTTTATAAGTTAACATATACTGATTTGAAGGCCGCATAAAAAATTTGCAGCAATATCTATGCATATGCATATTTGTTTGCTGACTATGCAATACATTTGGAACTGCCTTATCTATTCTATATTGGGCATGCAAAACCTATTATATTTAAAGTTACATATGTATTTAATTGCAGATTTACGAGTGATAAGCCAAAATAATAATATTTACAGCTTGCTTGTAAGTGCAGAGGCATGCTGCATAAAATATTGAAAAGGCTAAAGAAATGGATAAAAATATTTTTGGATATTACAGCAATTCTATTTTCCCTAGGCAAGCCAGTCAATTAAATAGCGGTGAACGGATAAAAGAAAAGCAGGAAAATCCTTCAAGCTTTGTGGCATATTCTGCGCACATAGCTAATATTCTTTCAAAACGCAGCTTCAATGCAGATGATAAAGAGGAAATCAGGCGCTTCATTTTATTTGCGAAATCCGCTAAATACAGAAGCTTGCAGGATTCCAAGAACGCAATTGTATCTGCTTTTGGCACAAGCAAGAAAATAACTTCCTCTATAGAAACAATAGTCTCTGACATCCTTTACCTTAAAGAGGATTTGCATGCCAATGTTGCAAAAATTATTCAAGGATTTCCGGATCTTTTGGACTATTCTCCCCAATATATAAAGAGTAAGGTTGCGTGGCTTTCTTCAAATGAGGGCGCAGGCGTAAAAAATGTCTCGCATTTGATCGAGATCTTTCCAATGGCCCTTAAATACAGGATAGAAAGCATGAGCTTGCGTGTAAATTTTCTGCATAGCCTGCTGGACAAAGATTCCACTTCTGATGCTATAGAAAGATTTCCCACACTACTTGAACTTGCTCCTGAAAAGATGCAGGCAAACATAGATTTTTTGGTTGGCATAGGAATAACAGATATTCCTCGTATTATAAAAAAGCATCCTCAGATCCTTGCATACTCTGTTGAGTCTATGAAAGCGAAGGCAGACATGCTTATACAGTCTTGCAATAACAATGTATGCAAGATAATAGAAAAAAGCCCACAGATATTTGCATATAGCGAGCAGACCCTTAGGTCCAGGATTGCGAACCTCCAAGCTCTCAGCTCTGGCAAAGCTCGCCTTGCAATTAGCCGCCAACCCCAGCTTCTGGAACTTAGCCCTGCGTACTTGGAAGCCAAGGTGGAAAAGCTCAGGAAGCATGGCATAAGCACTGAAGACATATTTCTAAATCCTATTGTACTATCTTATTCGCTTATAGGTAGGATTGCGCCAAGGCTTGACTATATAGAGCACGAGGCCCATGGAGCTAATCTTCAAGGATCGGAACTCATAAAGCTGCTCAAGTCCGATAACTCCGAATTCATCGAGAGGCTTTCTTTTCTGGGATTTAAGCCAGACCTGCAGGAATATCTGAAATATTGCGCAGTTATAGAAGGTACAGAGAAGCTGCTGCGGCTCAATTAATAATTTGTTTTTCAACAAATCCTTGCAAGCATAAAAGAAGAAGATAAAAGCCGTATTTGCGGCCTTTTAAGCTCTTTTTCATATTTATTTTTTATTCTTTTGTATATATGAGTATGGAGTCATGCTGCTTCGAAAGCTGGCTGCTTCTTATTCCGTAAATTGCGGAAACTCCCTGTTTTCTTGCTATGTCAAGCAATCTCTGGGTTATTACTCCATCAAAAACTATTGTCTTTATGCTGCTGTCTTCCTGAAGCGACGATATTATTTCTCTTATTGGTATCTCTTTTATGAGTTTCCCGGATTCATCGTAGAATCTGCATCTCAGCGTGTTCTTCAATTCTTCCAGGGATTTTATGTAATCCTGCTTTGGCTCTGGTGCAGGTGTGTTTGTGACTTCCGGTTTTTTACTACTTTCTTCTGGTGAAGGCTCTGTCATGTATGGTATGTCATTGCTGGAACTTCTGCTTCCTGCATATTCTTTTCCCTCGTCCTCTTTGGAGGGCTGCTGCTTTGAGGTTTCTGGCTGGCTTTGTATGTTGGAATATTGCGGCGTTATCCTGTGCATAGCTGCATTGTCTTTCATTTTTTCTACTATTTGTGTTGGGCTTAGAACCTCCTGGCCCTGCCTCTCTGTAGCATCTTCCCTAGCCAATCTTTCGTTTTTCCATTGCCTGTTGTTTTGGTACTGGTGCTGCTGGCTGTTTTCATTGCCTTTTTGATATTGCTCCTGCTTCTGCTTTACATGCGATGGGTCATAGTTTTCATTTTTTTGGAGTGCGAGATACTGGTCGAGCGGCATTTTTGATCTTAGGGATTTTATTATCTCCTTTCTTGTAAGCTCTTCTACCTCTTTCCCGTCCGGCGCCCTTGCGATATAATCTATTTCTGCAACGTTTATCGCGTTGTTTATTATTATTTCACCCCCTCTATCTCCGTCGACAAAAAGGGTTGTGTCTTTCTTCCTTGAAAGGTCTATTATCGTTTTTGATATGGAGCCAGATGCTCCTCCTATTGCTATGCAGTTGTTTATATCGCATTTCAGAAGGTTTATGACATCTGCCCTTCCTTCTACAATTATAAGCTCATCATCTTCGTCTATGCCTGTGCCCGCAGGTATCCCATCAGGCCCGTAAGATATTATGGCGTTTGTCTTTACCTCTTCTTCGACAAGTTCGCTCAGCTCGTTGCTTGCAGGGAGTTTTGTAACCATTAAGTTCTTGAGCAGATCTTTTGCCCTTTCGACTATCTTCTTCCTCTTCTCACTTCTTGTGTCTTCTATGTTCAGTATCTTGAATTTTGTTTCAAAAGGCCCTACTCTGTCAACGCTTTCTATAGCTGCTGCAAATATTGCAGTCTCTACCATGCTTAAAGAAGAGGGCAGGTAAAGCTTTCCTTGTGTTCGGTTGTTCGTGTTTTCTGATTCTATTTCTATCCTTCCTATCTTGCCGTTTTTCTGCAACTCCCTAAGGTCAAGCCCTGAACCGAGCAGCCCTTCTGTCTGCCCGAATATTGCTCCTATAATATCAGGCTTTTCAACTACTCCTTTTATCTCAAAATTCGCCACTATCATATATTTTACAATATCTATGTATGTTTTAGCCATTTATACCACTTTCAGGATAAGCTGATGCTTTCAAAGGATAAATTGGCAGCTACCTCAAAAGCAATCTACTGCATTTTCATGTATTGGTGCTGTCAATCCCTTCTAAAATTCTCATATCGAACAAGTCGACATTAGAATAATAATATTTTAATGTGAAATAATAATCCTTTATCAAGCTTATCAACTTATCTATTTCTATTTTTATTAGCAAGCTTATAAAGTTTTTGTATGAATTGGCAAAATACTGCTTAAAGCATAAAAGCAGGAGCAGGAAATGCAAACAAAGCATAATCAAGAAAGCAAGCAGCAATCTTGTGCATATGTTTATCTATTATTTATGCCTAATGTATGCTGTAAAATAGGCTCTTGCTTATATACTGGTAATATGATAATAAAGGATT
>JBMFSF010000026.1:0-11110 GCA_049967695.1 Candidatus Micrarchaeia archaeon | reverse complement strand
ATGTAAGATAAATAGGTTAAAAGGTTTTTAACTTAAAAATATACGCCCTTGCCGGGATTTGGACCCGGATCACAGGCTCCGCAAGCCCGCGTTCTATCCAAGTTATACTACAAGGGCATACGCTATTTATTTCTTATTAAAACTTATATTCATTTGCAAATGAATTTCGGCAATTTTCAGTTTTCAATTTTGAAATCAAGTAAGCGGAATAAGGAAAAAGAAAAAAGGATAGAATATATAAACATAAATATGCATAACATACACTTTAAAAATGCAAATAGTTAAATGCTTAAAAGGTTTCAATAAAAATAGTGAGTAAACATATGTTTAGGTGTTGCGATTGATCATCCTTCATGCCCATCTTACTATAATAATACCTTTTGTAATAGCTCTTGTATCTACATACATAGCAACAAAGTTCCTGCTTGGATACATGAAAGAGAGCGGCGTAACTGCGATAGACCACAACAAGAAGAGTAGGCCTACACTTCCAAGCGGCATAGGCATAGCCTTAGCTTTTGGCTTTACGATAGGCGTGCTATCTTACGCATTTGGAATAACTGCAAACATCTTCTATTCTACAATATCCTTGGAAAGCATGTTCGGCGCAGTCCTCAGCGTTCTTCTCATATCATTGGTGGGGCTGCTTGACGACATAAATGTCAAGTCCAAGGAGGTAGAGACAACAGACATGAAAGATACAAGGAAAGGGATGAAGCAGTGGCAGAAGCCCCTGCTCACTTTTATAGGAGCAATACCTCTCATGGCACTTATAAACAGCAGCAAGGTCGATACCATACTCATACCTTTCATAGGCAAGGTGAATTTTGGTCTTGCTTACCCTCTTCTGCTAGTGCCTCTTGCTGTTATTTTCCTTGCAAATGCTGTAAACCTGCTCGGAGGGTTTGACGGAATTGCAACTGGAACAAGCCTGATAGTAGCAGCGGCCCTATTCATTTTCAGCATTTATGTAGGAAGCTATACTGGAGCACTTCTCTCTGGAATGCTACTTGCCTGCCTTATAATATTTGTGCCTTTCAATCTATTTCCTGCCAAGATGATACCTGGCGATAGCTTTACCTATGGCGTTGGGGCGGCATTCGTCGCAATAGCAATACTCGGCAACATAGAAATTTTTGCGGTTATAATAACTCTTCCATGGACAATAGAATTCCTGCTTCATCTAAAGAAAAAGTTCAAGGTAACAGATCTTGGCAAGCTCAAAGCCGACGGAACCTTTGAAGCACCTTACGGCAAGAAAATATATAGCTGGACCCACTTTATAATGAACATAAAAAGCTGCAAAGAATGGGAGGTCTCTGCTTACATGTGGCTCATAGAGCTGGCATTTGTGCTGCTAGGATTCGCGCTAAAGGCAATCAACTTGTTCTGAGCATCAGGGGCTTTTATTCTTTTCTTACCAGATTTCATCTTTTTCTTTGCAAGAAGAAGTTTCAAGGATTCTTTTTGTGGTTTCATAACCGCAAGCTCTATATCAGAAGTCTTTATCAAAGAAGAACGGCCGGCATAAGAGGCGTACTGTTTTGCCTCATCTATGAGGTCGCTAAGCATATCTTCTATGTTTCTTTCAAGGCTTATCACTGCTTTCTCGTTAACTTTTTCCGCACCCGCCTCCCGTATGAATTCCTCAATATCATACAGGCTAATTGCTTTCTTTTTAGACATTTGCTTGCCACCCTTGAAATGTATATGTATTTGGCAAGATATATTTTTAAAGGATCAGCAGGATATGGCATTAGCGGTAGTATAGCTCTTCCGCATATCTGATTTTGCACAGCCTTTAAATAATTTGCTACTATAATGGCTTACAAACAAATGCATTAAAGTATTGCTTGCGCTTACGTTTCATAATTTATCCTTACTGCTTCTTCCAGCAATCCAAAATCATATATAAGCTTGTTGTAATAGTCCGAATACGCGTTGTCGAATCTCCTGTTAGGGATGCTTCCGATAATGGTTTGTGATACTACCAAGACGCTTGCCTTTAAGCCAGGAGCTTCCAGGCTTATCGCTTCTACAATTTTTTCTATGTCTCCTTCTCCATATGCAGGAAACATGAATATGAGCCCCATTGGAGACAAAGCTTCTGCCACAATAGAATACCTACTTGTTATGGCAGAACTTGCTTCTATTATATGCAAAAGCAGTGAAGGATACGAAGCATCAAGCTTTTTGAAGTTGCTGTATGTTGCAACTAGCATGGCATTTGATTTTATAATTGCGCTTTCTACTGTTATAGTCATCCTTTTAATTATGTTGCGCTTGTGCAAATAGGCAAATATGCGGCGGGATCTGGGGCTGCTAAACCCCAGCTTCTTGTCCATCCTGCTAAAAGGCATTGCTGCATTTGAATTAAGCTCTCGCATTACCTTGAACTCGTCCTCGGATATCTGCCATTCCTCTGCACCATAGCTTTTGCCTGCTGTTACTCCCCCGTCTTTTTTGTAGAGCTCAAAAAAGCTGTCTCGCAAAGGCACAAAACCATAGCCAAGCTTGAAAATATCGAAGTGCCATGTTACTGTGTAGCCATTGAATTTAGATTCTATATCTTCTGTCCTTTTGATGAATTCTTCCAGGCTTCTTGCGACAAATATGCCAAAAAGATCAAAAGTGCCTATTGTTATTGCAGCATACTGGATATATTCCAGCCTGCTCAATATAGAATAGATCTCGTTTGGTGGTATATGCCCTCCATTGAATTTTGCAAAAAAGCAGAAAAAGGAATAGCCCAAAGCCTGCACATCTATTTCAGGCAGGGGGCTTATTTTAAGCGTGCGTTGCATGTATCTAATCCTTGCCTCTGTAGAAATCAAAGGAATGCCTGCAATATTTGATATCTTGCTTAAAGGCATTCTTGAATTCATTGACAAAGCCTGCAAAATCATAAGGTCCTTGGAATCAAAGGCTCTAAGTTTTTTGATATTGTAGCAGGGGCTGCTCTCCTTTTGCATAGAACGGAAAGGTACAAATGAACCGCTTGCGTCCATGCTGCCTATATATGCTGGCATTTTATTGATACCTAAAGCATAGATGTGCATTTTGCCAGAATCCTGTATTGTTCCTATTCTTCCATAAGATTCGGCAAGTTTTTCTATCTTTTCCCTTGCCTCAACGCTTATTGTTTCATTGCCTTGATTCACAATGCGGGATCTGCGCATCCTAGCAGGGACAAGCCTGCCATTGATGTCTATCCTACCGAGATACCTTGATATTTTAACAAATTTTCCGTGCCTGCCTTTTGCATAGGAGGAAGCATAAGCGTAGAAAAGCCTGCTGCCAAGCTTTTGTATTTCCACAGTCTCTTCCAGCTCTTTCTCAAGCCTTTTCTTGGTCTTCTTTATTGCAGAAGGAATACCTTGCAGAGCCTGCGCCATAAAACCACCATGCCAAGCACATGTTTAATGCTCGCTTTATGTTTATATTTATATGTGTAAAAATCTGCTGGATTGGAAAGTATTGCTCTGCTACAAAACTGCAAGGTAAGGAAGAGCGAGACAAAATAGAACATATGCAAAAGCGACAGATATGTTATCATCTATATCTGTGCTAGAGCTTTCAACGAACGCAAAAATAGCTGCAAAAAGGATGCCCCACAAGCCTATAAGGAAATATCCAAAAAATCCTGCTATCACAAAATACGCAAAGGTTCCTATTACAGACTTGGAATGATTGTAAGGAAGTACTATTCTAGGCTTGCCATACATTCCGAATATGGTTGCAAAAGAGTCTCCAAAAAATAGAAGCACAAGCCCAAAGATTATCAGATTCAGATTTTTCACAATGCCAATTATCATAAAGGTGCCAACCATAAGGTATAGCGCGCCAGTTCCATAAGGTATGAAATTCCTTTCAAGGTTGAGAAGGTCTGCTATTACTACATGGATTATCCCTTTCTTGTGCCTCTTCCTGTCTTGAAAGGACTGGAGCAGCTGCATGAATATGTAACCTGAAAGGGCTAAAGCTACGGTAGTATAAATTCCAAAGCCTTTAAGATTATAAAAAAGTAGTATTATGAGTGCACCACTTGCAATCTGTATAACGTCCCTTCTTGCTTCTATCGATTTGCTCTTGCGATTCTTGGCCTTGTCGTAGTCTACTTTTATGGAAAGCGCATAAAGTATCCCGAAAGCAAAGGCTATTATAAAGTAAAGGATGCTATAACCCAAAGCAAGCGCACCGCTCAGCATTGATACTACTATTATACTAGCAAGTATGAATATTATGTAGTTCCTAGAATAATAAAAGGTACTGCCAAATGCAAGAAGGTAAAAAACAATAGATACTATGAATGATTCATCTATGGAAGAAATGGAAAGCAGCACCAGCACAAGGCTTGCCAGCCCTATAAAAAAGCTCAGGATAATGCTATGCCAGTTCAGTTTTCGCTCTATATACTCTTTTACGAATGCGAAGTATGCTAGGAAGGCAACAACCAACATCGCAAAAAGGTAAGCCATTTATACATCCTCGAGCTTTGTGCACATTTTTCATGCTTATATCACAGTATAAAAACAAAACTTATTATATTGAGGCTTGGGTGCTACTTTGTCAGCAGCTCCGCCCCGTCCTTGGTCACTATCATCTCGGCTTCAGCCTGCGCTATTATCCCTCCACTAACTTCTACGAGTGTAGGATACGGCTCGAGGCAGCTAGCATTTACTAGCTCCTTTATCCCTGCATAAAGCTTGAATTTGTCATCTATGACATTAGAAAGCCAGCGCACAGCGAACGGCTCTGAAGGATATTTTGATACAATCTCTTCCAGAAGTGCCCGCGCATACGTGCTCCTTACGCTTCTGGGCTCTGCCAAGCTGTATATCTCGCAGGTATCTCCTTCCTTTACCAGCCCCTTCTTGCCGGGCTGTGTCACAAAAGGCTCTATCGCAATTACCTCGCTTTCTTCAAGGACGGTGGTATCTCCATTATCGTAGTTCGGTATGAAAATATCGCCATGAAGCAGATGCTTTCTTATGTTGTGGCCCCCAAGGTTTTTTATGGGTATGAAGCCTTTGGAGCTTATTGCCTCATTTATTGCCTTGCCAATATCCCTTACTTCAACTCCTGCCTTGACCCTTGATATTGCAGCTTCCAGCGCAAGATTTGCAGCTTCTATAATATCGGAATTTTCCTTTGATATGCTTACGGAAAGCGCGCAGTCCCCAAGAAGGCCGTCCTTTGCAGCGCCAAGGTCTATCTTCAAAACTGCGGATTTGCTAAAAATTCTCTCATCTCCAAAAGATGGGGTATAGTGTGCAGCCTCCTCGTTGGAAGAGAGGTTTATCGGGAAGGAAAATCCAAAGCCCTGCGCTTTTATATATTCTTCCACCTTTGCAGCGATATCTGCAAGCTTTGCATTTTCTAATGCAAGCTCCTTTGCTTTTAAAAGCGCGGCGTATGAAGCCTTGCCTACGCTTCTCAATGTCTCAAGTTCCTCATCTTTCATCTTTTCCATTAAAATCCCTTTTTATCATAATTTTTTCTGGGAGCCCTTGTTCAGAAGCATCTCCTTGTCGTAGTTGAGCTCCTTAAGTATGCGCAAAACCGCAGGCAAGACCTGGTTGTTTATGTAATAATTGGGATCGTAATCCTTTGCAAGCTCTAGCGGCGTGGCTTTGTCAGATATGGAAGAGCCCTCTTTAGCTATTACGTAATTTATGATTCTACCTTCCGCATCTGCCATGTCCATTATGCCTGCTGCTATCTCCTTCTTTGCAGCTGACACTTCCGGAGACAATATGTCATAGCTGTCGATATTTTTCCTTATCTGGGCGGTTATGGAGAGGTCAGCAAGTGGCACGTTTCCTGATTTTATCCTTTCTATGGTGTCTCTCACTATATCAGCAGCAGCCTCCGCATCTCCAGTCTTTAATATTGATTCAAGCACTGCCTTCTGGGTAGTCCTTGCAATCTTTGACCAATCCCTCCTGACAAGCTCGAAGCCTTTTATTTTTATCCTCCCAGACTCCGACAGCAGCGCATACTTCTTCTTCGCACCAACATTCATCTTATCTGTTTTCTTGCCTACAAACAGCCCCCTTGTATAGAAATCCTCGAGCTCTAGCTCCATAGCGCTGGGCAGCTTTGAATTGATGTCTTTCATCAATTTCAGCACATCCTCCTTGCTCTTGCTCTCCAAAACGACCACTATGGAATCAGTATCTGAGTATATTACCTTAAAGCCATTATCCTCTGCCGTTTTAATAGTGGATTTTATATACTCCCTTCCATAAGCGGTAGTTGCTGCTGCGCACTCCCTTGAATAATACCTTGACCTTGCATAGCCAAGGTAGCCATAAAATGAGTTTGCCAGTATCTTCAAAGCCTGAGATCTCGCACCCAAGATTATATTATCAGGATCAAGCTTGAAAGCCTTCTTTACCTCAGCCCTTTGCTGTATCAATATGCTAAGTATGGTTGGTATTATTGCCTTCTTAGATTTGTCAAACCTTGTGCCTGTCGGGGCTTCATAATAATCCTTGCAATCGCTACATATTGCCGAGGGGTCTATATTATGAGACACTATTATAGAAGGATACAATCCGTGGAAATCCAATATTGCAAGATTGCTGTATATGCCGGGCTCGGGAGTTTTTACATATGCTCCTTCTATAGGCTCAAGAAGCCTGTGCCTTACCTCAGCTTCGGTTGGTTTGTTTGGAACTATCTCGTTGTATTGATAAGCATATGCCATCATAAGAAATTCAACAAGCTGGCCAGTAGTAGAAACGCAAACATCGCTTAGCAGGTTGCCTGTAAGCCGGGTCATTTCAAACATTATAGGCATAAATTCGTCATAAACCCTGCTCAAAGCATATGAATCGTTAAGATTATAGTCTGCAAGGGCTTCGAGCTCCGAATCAGAACCGTCCCACATTTTGAATATTGCCTTCTTTTCTACCATGACCTTCTTGTCGCCGCTTACGGCCTCGTATACGCTCCTAAGAGTATAATCGTTTAGCTTGAGTATGTTTGCGGACGATCCTACAACAGCTATGAACTTTGAAACCAAATATACATCAACATGAACCCTTCCTGCAATCTTTACCTTGTCAACAAGCCCGTGCCTTTCTATCCTTGTTTCCCCTTTGAACCTGCTGAGGTTAAATTTTATGTGCAAAGAAGCTGCCCTATCTATAAGGTACTTTATATCGAAATTTGCAGAGTTGTATCCTGCTATTATGTCTATGTCAAGGTCTTCTACCTTCTTAACAAAGCTTTTGAACATCTCTTTTTCATCTGCTACGGTTTCTACAAAATCTCTTGCTATCTTTTTGTATGTTATTATGCCGGAGCCAGACTTTCCTCTAGACCTGTAGGCGTAGCTTATCATAAGCACAGGGTCTTTTGCCGGATTTGATGCACCTTTTGGATTGTATGTTTCTATGTCAAAGCACATTGTGTTGAGAGCAGGCATTTTTTCTTCTTTAATCTCTTCCATCTTTTCCAGGATATAAAAGCCTTCGTCAAGCAAGAAGCTTATGCTATAAGGGTTAAGAGGCTTTATAGATTTGTCTATCACATAGCGCTTGGCAAAAGGTATGTCATATTCGTAGCAGTCGCCGTAGTTCTTGAGCCTATCCCTCAGTTTTGGGACCTGCTGCGGATCCTTTAATATTATTTTGAATATTTGCAAGGGCTTGCCAAAAAGGCTTTTTTGGAGCTTTTCAACTCCTTCTATAGGTATAGCTGCTGCTTCGCCAATGCTTTTTAATTCCTGCTCTTCCATAGATGAGTAGGGCTTGAAATAAAAATAGGGCTTGAATGCAGGATCCAATATCTCATAGGTGCTGCCATCGTAATCCTTGGTGCAGAGCCTTATCGAAGTTTCTTCACCCTTATATAAATAGTCTACATCCAGTATATAGCCATTTATATTTCGCATGGCTTTATCTGAGCCGTCGCCTGCGATACCTTCCATGAGGATCATTCTGCAAAACAAATAGAAAAAAAGCCGAAACGGCTTTTTAAAATTATCTTGCCTGTGTGCCTGGCTTGTCCTCCTGCTCCTGAAGCTTTACTGTGCTCATTATTAGAGGAGGTATAAGACCCAGCGAGTATGCCACAAGCGTTCCTGTAGCTGCGCATCTGAAGTTAAGCGTGTTTATTACTTCTTCTGATACGCTGACAGGCAGCATCTTAGAATCATTCCACTTTTTCTGCATTGAAGCAATATTTTCCTTGGTGTCCTTGAACTCAACCATACCATACAGCTTCAGGCTTCCCACATTCTTAGCCTCCTTGGAAGAGGAATCGGCATAGTCTGCATTGAACGTGAACTCTATTTTGAGCTTCTCTGCCTCAGAGCTTACCTTGTCAAAATTTATGTTTATCTTAGGAGGTGTCTGCCTGTTGAGTGATTCTATAGATTCTATATTCCCTTCCACTCTGTTTATTACAAGATTCGTTATCATTTGCTCACTTTTTATGCTTTATTTTTATTTATCTTTTATATTAAATTATTTAATTATATAGTTTCCTGCCTTTTTCTTATGAACAGGAAGAAGCAAATAAAAAGAAGGATAAAAACAAACAATTAAAGCAGTTATATGCTTTTGGTGGGCTTGGAGGGAAGAGCAGCCAGGGTAGGGCTTGTGCTGATATTTATGCTCGTCTCGTATATTGTTACGTTTGGGGATATCTCATCAAACGTGAAATTCAAAGGTATGCTGTAGGCATCCGAAAGACAAAGGCTGAAGCTTAAATTTTGCATCATGCCGTTTACAGGAACGGACGTCGTGCCGTATATGTAGCTGCAAGGAAGATTGTTATACGAAGAGTTTACCGCCTTGCGAATATAAAGCGTCATGCCTGCATATCCGGGATTTGAATTGCCGAATATGAACTCAGACTCCGGGGATTTGACAGCAGCGTTTATCGAAGAATTGGTTCCATAATAGCATGAAAAATTTGAACCGGTTGAACCGCCGGGAAGCGAAGCGGGCATGCAGAAGTAGCTGTCTGTTCCGTTATACATCTCAATGCTGGGGTCTGGCCCAGATTGGGTATATCGCATTATATTGTCGTATTTTGCGAAATTTAGGGTTTTCTGGTATCCTTGCCCCTCAGAAGGGAGGATATGTATCCACTTCCTCGTACGTGACATTGAGCCTGCCTGCGGACAGCCCAGCAAAAATTAGGTTATTAAAAGTAGAAGAGTTTATGTTACTATTTGGCACTGTTTCAGAACTCGTTTATAGCTCTCTTTGAAAGTTCTACAACTACTTTTGAGCAGATAAAAGTGTTTCTATAGGTACTAATGTTGCAATGCTTTTTACTGTTTCCGGATTCAGTTTATTTGCAAAACTGCCTATAACATAATATATTTGTTTTGTGCTTTTTAAGTTATGGTTGTTCAGCAACTTGTTCCGCAAGAAGTTGTGAATATATTCTTAGGAGTTAATACCTAGCTAATATGGAGGTAAAAATACCAGTTTCATACTGTCATGTTTCTAGAAGAATTTGAAACCTTTTTGCATACGCAGTTGGTATTGTCCAGGTAGATCATGCTCTTTTGACAATATAGCCTTTCAATGCCTGCATCAAGATTGTGATTCCAGAAATTCCATGAATCTAATATTTCAATAATCTCCTTTGCATAGATATTTTATAGCTGGCATTACATATTTTAAAAGATTTGTATTGTATTACAAATTTCCAAAAATGTATTTATTACATTTTTTCTGATATTTTGTAGTCTTTTCTGCTTAACAAGATTTACAAAGCGCAGCTTAGTGTAAGGCGCAGTAGAATAAACTTCTGCGAACTAGTCGACTTGCAAGCTAGTGCTTATTAATATAGCCAAACGTATTGGAACAGCAATGCGCCAGGATATTTAAAAAAGTATAATATCCCAACACAACGCGCTTTTAATATAAAAAAAGAATAGATAGATAATTACTTGGCTACTCCATATCCTGCTGGTGTTGCTATTGCATTTATCACATGCATCATTGTGCTATCTACCTGCTCGGTTCCCTGGTCCATTATTATTTCATAATTGCCCCATACGGATTCCCCGCCAGGAAGCCAGTATTGACTACCTTCCGGAGCCCAGATTATTTTATAGTGCCATACACTGCCATCCCCACCAGGGACTGTCCCTATCCATTCATTGTTTTCCCATGCGCCTGCACATGCTGTTGCATTAGCTTCGCCTGCAGCATTGCATGTATTCCATTGGTTATTCCATTTCATTATTACCAGGTCGTTCGCACTCGCTCCCAGAAAAGATGTACACCAGCTTGTGGGATATCCGGATTCTGTACACCACTGCGTGCCAGTACCAACAAAAATGTTGGCATTATAGTTATATCCCTTGTATGCTTGATTCGCAGCGAAGGCGTTCCCTGCCAATGCAAGCAGCAAGAATGCACCAAACCCTACCAGATTAAGAGCTTTGTTCATTTTACCACCATTATATACTTCTAAGAATAGCTACTATTTATACTTTTGCTTTATACAAGCTTTGCTAAATAATTATCATTTTGCATGAAGTAGTAATAGTAGCAGAAGTAATAATCTACCTACTGTTGAAGATTTTTCTGCAGTGGCGGCGAGAGAGTGTTATCACAATTGACTGGAGTGATAATATGTAAATGTCAGGATCCTAACTTGATGAAGCAAGGGAATTATCTAAATATAACAAAAATAAAAAGGATAAGTATGTCTCGGTATCTAAAATAAGAGGCAAGAAGAAATATACTTTAGCATAATACGCAGAAGAAAGCACTGATAAGTAGCATCCACACTCGCAGGTTGGAAGCTTACGCGACAATGTATTTAAAATTTTATTACTAGAAGTGCAACTTATCTCCTATCGGGGGAAGAAATCCAAAAATTATTAGTCCTCAGTCTATTTTAATGTCTGTTGTGATGTAAGGACCTTACAAAATTATGAAATGAAATTTTAAATTCTTTACATCTAAATAATCTTGATGCGATGAAGCGTTATCTGCCTAATGTAAATTCGCCTTTAAAGAAGAGTGCACTTTTAAAGATAACAATAAAGTCAATAGTGTTTGCTATCCTTGTATCTTTTCTCTCTTTAGGGACATTAGGTATAATAAAAGAAAATCTTAACCTTGGTATA
>JBMFSF010000025.1:0-11116 GCA_049967695.1 Candidatus Micrarchaeia archaeon | reverse complement strand
CGAGAACTGCCCATTTGAGATATTACTCTCTCCCTGAGCGCAGATTTCAGTGTGTTCCGCCGTATAATACGATTTAGTTACAAAGGTATATATGTTTTTTTATTCCATACTGATTATATTGGTTTGCTTGAAAAGCCCACACCGTTTACGGGCAGAAGAGGTTACATACTTTTAGTAAAAATATAAAAAGATATGATGGATAGGATTGTTATAGCTTTTGGGGGGAATGCGCTTCTTCAGAATGGAGACCAGAGATCTTACGAAGTACAGTATAAGCATGCAAAAGAAGCTTTCAAAAGCATATCTAAGATACTTGCTGAGAATAACGTTATACTTACGCACGGCAACGGTCCGCAGGTAGGGGACATCCTGCTGAGCCATGAGCTTTCTGGTGTAAAAGCTTATTTGCACGAGTGCGTTGCAATGTCACAAGGTTATATCGCGGAAATTCTTTCAAATGCATACGACGAAGTAAAGTCTGTGGCAGGCATTAATAAGAAGCTGGTTCCAATAATTACAAGAGTTGTAGTCGACAAAAAAGACGCAGCATTTGGCAATCCTACAAAGCCCATAGGAAGATCATACAGAGAAGAAGAAGTCCTAGAGTTAGAGAAGCAAGGATGGAAAATGAAAAAGACAGACGAAGGATGGAGAAGAGTAGTACCTTCTCCGATGCCGATAAAGATAGTGGAACTGGAAGCAATTGAAAAACTGGCGGACTCTGCACATATACCTGTTGCAGTTGGAGGGGGAGGCATACCTGTCATAGAAGAAAAAGGGGAGCGGAAAGGGGTAGATGCGGTAATAGACAAGGATTTTGCATCATCGCTTCTTGCTACAGAAGTAAAAGCAGACACGCTGATGATATTGACAGATGTTGATTATGCCTATATAGATTTTGAAAAGCCAAGCCAGAAAGAAATAAGAGAAGTTTCTTTGGACGAAATAAAAGAGTATACAAAAAAAGGGATGTTTGAAAAAGGAAGCATGCTTCCAAAGGTGCAAGCTGCAATCGACTTTGTGGAAAAAGGAGGAAAAAAAGCGATAATTACCTCTCTTGATAAAGCAAGCAGTGCCTTCTATGAAGGATTTGGAACAATAATAAAGAAATGACCCTCTTTCAATCATATTAGTAGTAATTGGAAAATTAGTAGTAATTGGAAAGGTGGAAAAATGAAAAGAGACATTCTTTCGGCAAAGGACCTTGAAAAGGACTTGGAGGATATAATAGATCTCTCTATAGGGTTCAAGAAAAGCAGGTATGCTTCGTATGATTCGCTGCGAAACAAGATATTGGCTATGATTTTCGAGAAGCCGAGCACCCGCACAAGGACTTCTCTGGAGGTTGCAATGAACCAGCTTGGCGGGCATTCTATATATATGAATCCAACAGAGATGCACCTCGGTACAAGCGAGACCATATCTGATACAGGGCACGTGCTTTCAAGGATGGTGGATGCCATAGCATACAGGGCATACAAGCATACGGATGTGGTGAGCCTTGCAAATAGCACAAGTGTCCCTGTAATAAACGCACTTGACGATGTAGAGCATCCGCTTCAGATAGTTGCAGACTTCATGACCATAAAAGAAAAGAAGAGCCACTTCAAAGGCTTGAAGATGGCGTTCGTAGGAGATGGCGGTGACAATGTGGCAAACTCGCTAATGATAGGTGCAGCCCTGCTTGGAGTAGATATGTATATTGCAAGCCCAAAAGCATATCCGCCGCACAACGAGTTTGTAGATATCGCAAAAAAGCTTGCAAAAGGCAGCGGCTCTACAATAAACATACTGAATGATCCTGTTGAAGCTGTAAGAAATGCAGACGTGGTTTACACAGATGTCTGGATATCTATGGGCCAGGAAGCCATGAAAGGCACAAAAGAAAAAGCGTTTGCAGGTTATCAGGTTAATGCAGAATTAGTAAGCAATGCCAAAAAGGATTATATTTTCATGCACTGCCTTCCAGCACACAGGGGAATGGAGGTAACTGACGAAGTGGCAGACAGCATAAACAGCGTGATTTTTGACGAGGCTGAGAACAGGCTACATTCTGCAAAAGGGGTGCTTTACACCTTGCTGGCGCACTAGTGATTAAATGTCAAAGCCTAAAGAGAAAAAAGTTAGGCTAAAGAAAGATATAGGGCTGCTTAGCCTTATATTCATAGGAGTTGGTGCAATAATTGGGTCTGGAATATTTGCCCTTCCTGCTTCTATGGGATCAGTTGCTGGACCCAGCTTCATACTTGCAGTAGGGCTTGTGGGCGTGATAGTCGGCATATTGGGCCTCATATACGCCGAGCTTGGATCTGCTTTTCCTGATACGGGAGGACCGTACGTCCTGCCGAGGCTCGCGCTTGGAAATACAGCTGGCTTCATAACCGGATGGGGATACTTCCTTTATGCATTTACAGGAACCGCAGCCATAATAGATGTTTTTGTTACATATCTAGCTTATTACATTCCCGCGTTAGCTAGCGGACTTATATTAACACCGCTCGGAATCACAATAGCAGTAATAGTGCTTTGGGCGTTCACGCTGATAAACATACTTGGTGTTAAATACGGAGCAGGGTTCAATGTCATAACCACAGTGGCAAAGCTTGTGCCTTTGGTAATATTCGCAATAGTTGGCTTCATATTCCTTAGGGGAAGCAACTTCAGCCCATTCTTTGAATTTGGTTTTGGAGGAGTTGGGCTTGCAATGTCCCTGGGCTTCTTCTCGTTTACTGGCTTCGAATCTGTTGTCATACCTGGTGAAGAAGTGAAGCACCCAAAGCGTGATATTCCTCTAGCAATGATTGCAACAATTGTAATAGTAACTGCAGTATATCTGCTCATTTCCATTGCATTCGTTGGTGCCATAAGATGGCAATCACTCGGCATACAGAAAGGAGACTGGAGCAGCATTGGTAATCTGTCATCGCCATTATCGAGTCTTGTTGGCGGCCTTGGATTTCCAATACTTGTTGCAGCCATAGTAATAGGTGCTGTAATAAGCACTCTTGGAGGAGGAAACGTGTGGGTGCTGTTGCAGGGAAGGATACCTTATGCAATGGCAAGAGACAAGCTGTTTCCGAAGAAGCTTGACAGGGTAAGCAAAAAGTATGGCACGCCAGTCACTTCGCTGGTGTTTGCCTCAATTCTTACAACTATCACACTCATACTCCTACCAAGCTTTCCGGATGTGGCGCTTATAGCTTCAATTACCACGCTTGTGCCATACGCAATGGCTGCTTTGGCGCTGCCTGTTCTAAGGGTCACAAGGAAGAATGTCAACAGGCCGTTTAAACTTCCAGCTGGCAAGGCCTTTGCCCTTGTAGGCTTTATACTTGCAACAACGCTGATATACTGGGCTTCGTGGCCATGGACCCTCGTAGGGGCAGTGGCAATGCTGCTCGGCTTTCCAATATACCTGCTCCTCAAAGAGCAGAGAATGGAGGTGAGAAGGAACCTTTGGTATATAATATACCTGATAGGCATAATAGTTATTTCACTCCTTGGAGACAGCAACTATGTCTACCAGAACTTCCTTCCGATAGGACCGATGAACATACTGCAAACCCCTTACGACTTGATAGCAATAGTAATTTTTGCAAGTGCAATGTTCTACTGGGGATATAGAGACAATATAAGCAGTGCAGCAATTGCAGAAAAAGTTGTGGAAAAATAAAGGTGACAACATGGCAGGAATAAAAGCCGAATGGGACACATTGAGAAAGGTATGCATGCACAGGCCAGGCATTGAGATGTATTTCGGCTTGCTGAGCCCGGAGGACTCCCTATACGAAAGGGCTTTCGATATGTCAAAGGCACAGTGGGAGCATGATATGCTCAGGCATATACTCAAGCACGAGTTCAAGATTGATGTCAAGACACTGGAAGGTGCGATAATAGAAAAAGCGGACAAGAATCACAATACAAGAGAAGAATTGGCAAGGCTCGGCATGGAATCGATGCATTTCGTTGGTGACAGAGAGCAGATTTCAGTGACAACAAAGGAGATAAGCAACAACAGGAGCGTATACAACTCGTCGTTTTTCCTTACCTCTGCTATAATGCACCCTACCATACATCTTGAAAAAAACAATGCAGAAAGGAAAGCCTCCATAAATGTAAGTGAGCACAACCCTCTTTCCAATCTATACTTTATGAGGGACCAGCAGGCTGTAACTGACAAAGGTATAGTTCTTTCCAGAATGTCGAAGCCGCAAAGAAGAGGCGAGCCTGCAGTAACTAAATTCCTGTGGAAGGTTCTCAATGAAAAAATTACATACGAGATGAAGCCAGAAGCAACATTTGAGGGCGGCGACTTCATACCAATGAAGGATTTTGCACTGCTTGGCAATGGTGATAGGACAAACGTGGAGGGAGTCAGGCAGATGCTTTCCAATGGCCTTGATTTTGATGAGGTAGGGGTAGTGCATCAACCCAATCATCCACTCATACCATCAGACAAGCCAGATCCGATGGTGGACATGCATCTTGACACCTACTTTAATGTAGCCAGCAGCAATACAGTCATAGGCTCGGAGCTCCTGCTCAAAAAGGCAAGCGTTGACGTCTATGTAAAGCAGAAAAAAGGAGTATACAGGAAAGAGGGCAAGGTATCCAGCCTTTATGACTACATAAAGAAAAAGGGCTTTAATATAATAAGCTTAACCAGCCTGGAGCAGATGTCATACGCTTCGAACTTCCTGACTGTCAGAGACGGAACAATAATAGCAATAGACGTTTCCAGGATAGTGAAGAATGTGCTTGGAGACTTGGAATTCAAAGCTAAGATCAACCCACATATGTACAATAAGCTCTTCATAGAGGCTAAAAAGGAGTACCAGGAGCTAAAGGCTAATGGCGGCTTCTTCCCGAGTAAGCAGGCAATCTACCAGAACGGCATAGATGCATACACAATAAATGTAACCAATTTAACGGGAGGATATGGAGGTGCGCACTGCATGACCGCAGCATTAAAAAGAAACTAAGCAGAAGGCAGAGGCAAATTACCTTTTATACCTCATTGCAAAATACATGTAAATTTTTACCTTCTTATGTCAGGTATAAGCCCGTTTTTCTTCATCTTTTCTTTCCTTTTTTTAATTATTCTTTCAACAGTATCTTCCAAATTTGCAAGATTCTTGCCTTCTTCTACTCTTATTTTAACTCCTAGAAGTCCATGAAATTCTATTTGCCCAAAGGGTTTACCATCTTTTTTCTCAATCTTAAAGATATCGACGCGCTCTTCATCTGTGAAAATCTCTTTATACTTAACATTTAAAGACGAAAAAGATTTGCTTAAATCTAATCCAAAGCCATCTATAAACCTTTTATAGTTTGGGTTGTCTTTTATTTCAGATAGCGATGAAATTCCAGCCTGTTTTGTTATTTCGGCCATTCTCATCTCCAATAGTAAATAAATAATTATATTTAAGCTTTGTGTTTAACTTAATCTAAAGATAAGCAGATAGTAAAAACAAAATGCCATTTATCTATTATTTTAATCGTTTCTCAAAAGCTTTGATATGTTGTTTTTTGCTTTTGCCTTATACTCTTCAATCCGTGCTTCTAAGCCGCAGGATTTTAGCGTATTTATGAAAGTCTCATCGTTACCATCAAGGAGCATGCGCAGCGAGACACCGAGCTTTTTGACATCCTTGCTGTTTGTCTTGCTTTCTATATAGCTCAATCGTGGTTCAACCTTAGATTGCATTCCAAGAAGCAAAAGTTGTGGAAATCTTTCTATGTCTGCTATTTCTATCCCATAGCTACTATAATACTCGACTTTTTTCTCAATAGCTTCTTTTTTCAACCCTGCAATGCTTGGCATGCTTTCTATAATTTTCAATGTATTCTGGAATCCTATTTCATCGAGTCCAGCAATAACTCTGTCAATTTTCAATGTAGCTATCGGAGGGAATCTTTCTATAAGAGAAACCGGATCGGATAACCCAGCACTCTTAATTCTATCAACAGCCTTCTTTATGTTTGTACAAGATATGTTCGGGGACTTTTCGATAAGTTTTACAGGATCTGCAAAACCTGCTTCTTTCATATCTTTTATTACTCTTTTTATATCAACACTTACGACTTTTGGGTTCCTCTCTATTAGTTCCTTTGGATTATCAAATCCCGCCTTTTCAAACCTTTCCAAAATTTCTTTTATTTTTCTTCCTGCAATATCTGGCCGCCTTTTTATCAATTCAATAGGATTCTGGAATCCTGCATTATTAAATTCAATAATAACCCGAGAAAAATCCAGCGTTGCAGAAATTGGAAATCGCTCTATCATCTTTGCAGGGTTTTCGAAACCTGCATTTTTCATCCTTTCCATTGCCTTGTCAAGATCAACGCGTACGATAAAAGGCCATCTTCTTATTATCTTGGCAGGCTGTTCAAAACCCTTTTCTTTCATCTCGTCTAGTTTCTTTTGAAGATCCATTTCCACAAGTTTTGGGTATTTGTTTACCACTTTTTCTGGATCTTCCACGCCGTTATTCCTTAAGAGATCCATCACTCTGCCAACATTGTCGCTGTTTTTATAGGTAAACACAGAAATCACGAGATAATTTTTGCTTTTCGTTGTATTTAATGTTTTTTATTATTTTGTATAAGAAACGTTGCAGGCTTTGTGCTGGATAATTGCAGACATGCCAAATGGCAGGCTTTATGAAGAAATAGCAGGATTGGTCACTTGACCCATGAAAAGTATTATACCATGATCGACAATGAAAAATACAAAAGGTCGATTTGCAATAAAAGATAGGGATGGTGCAGCCAATGTCGCATGTTCTATTACCACCGTTGATGCTGCTGCAACAGTTCCACTTTCATTTACCTTTATACCTGCCTTTTGCAGCACCTTATATATGTACAAAGTTTCATTGCCAGTATGATTTAAATACATGTTTGAAAAATTAGCCACATACGGCACAAACGCATCTTTTATGCCGAGATTTTCCAAGGCGTTTATCAGGCTTCCGAAAGTAGAGCTAAAATTGAACTTAGGCATTTTTACAAAAACGTTATTTTGTCGAAGCTTGTTCATAATATTCTGCACACCTGCATTTACCACCATTTCAGTAACATTCTCAAGTGATATACTGTTGTTTGGCAATATAAGTAGCATTGAAACCGAGCTGTTTTTATACGCAAGACCCAAAGCCTGAAATGAACTATTTTGATAATATCCTGCAGGCATCTCACTTTGCATCATCGGCACGGTTACATTGCCTGTATAGGAATTGAAGGTTGCATTTGTTGTACTGCTTACATCAAATCCGTGCTGCCATAATCCAAAGAAATATATTGCATTTATTATGACTGCAACAGTGTCTGGTGTTATGCTTCCTGGCGTTAAAATGTTTTTAATCATGTTGCCTGTCTCTTTCGCCACCCAAGCGTTTATCAACTCTGTCGCTCCGTCAGGATTGCCAACAAAGTCCACAGGATATGCCGAAGACTTATAAAAAGAAGACAGGATATGTATAAAAGACTGATTGAACCTGTAGGTTGCATTGAATTTCTTGTCAAACCACAGTGAATCAGCTATTGAAAGAATGTAAGAATTGTTTGAAGGCTTTAAACTTTCTAGCATAGCTGACAAATTACTGTCCATTGTGCCGAAAGAACTTGGAAGCTGCATAGCCTGCCGGAACTGCATCAATGTTTGGCCGTCAGCACCACGAGCAGCCATGGACAAAGCCAAGAACAAGGATAAAGGAGAAAAGATTATGTTTGACTGATTTTGCTGCACTATTTGCTTATATACCGCAAGTCCGAAGGAGTTTATACTATTTGTCATATTTGTATTAATACCTTCACTGAAGCTTTGATAGATAGTAGTTGTTTCTCCGTTGTTGAATGATTTACTGCTTGTTGCATTATAAAAAAGTGCATACACTAGCAGAGAGGTTATAGATATGAATATAATGACAAATAAGACAAACACTTTTTCCATAATACCCTCTGCGATTTGCTTTGAACAGTCAGTCAGGAGGTGGTTGCTCTTTCTCATCTTTTCTTTCTAAGAGCTCCAGTTTCTCTTCCTCCTTTTTCTCTTCCTCTTCTTTTTTCTTCCTTTTTTCTTGAAATACTTTATACAGTGAAACGCCAAACAGGCTCATGTTATCATATAATACATATACCGATCTAGTATTTAAACCTTCTTTAATTAGCGTCTTTGTTAATTTAGTCTGACTTTGTAACACGCTTAAGGCTTGTAAACAAAATTTGTTTTTTTTTGCAACCTGAATTAGCTACTTTTGATCTTCGGAAATGAATTTATATAGTAATCAAGTACATCAGCGTTCTCCGGCTTTCCAATGCTTATCATTTTTGCCTCTCTCAAAATTTTACCTTTCATGTTGTTAATCCATAACGGCGTTTTCACGGCATACTCCTTGAGGTACTCAGAAAAGCACTTGTATCCTGACAAAATTGGGTCTTCTTCCATCGCCTTTTTAATCGTTTCTGCGGCACCAACCACAATTTCATGACTTTTTTTTACCTCTTTTGCAAGTTCAGATTCAGGTATCGTGAAAAGTACAAATGCTGCTTTTTTTATGCGCTCCTTGTTTACCGGAAGAGGATTTATATATGTAGCAATTAAAACAGAAGGCTCAAGTGTATATTTGCCGTCCTTCATGTTTATGCTGCTTTTGTCTATTTTTATGGCTCCAATACCTTCCTCAAGAGTAAATGCGTCAACCATGCTTTTATTAAACGAGTAAACGTTGAATGGCACATAAAGCAATTGCGATTCGCCATATGAAGGAAACTTTGCATCTAGTAGAAGCGGATGTTTCTCTACTTTTTCACCTAGAAGGGTTTCTACCCGTGCTATGTCTTTGCTATCAAGCAGAAGCACATCTATATCGCTTTTTATAGCCAGCTTTCCTCCAACTTTTGTTATCCTTTCGGCGCAGGCTGCTCCTCCAACAAATACAAAAGGTATGTTTTCCCTTCGCAGCATGCCTCCAAGTTTTTCTGCATCGATATTTTTCAAAGCTTCCATGCCTATCCTTTTTTATTAAATTTTCTTTATTTATGACTTCTTATTTATGACTTTGGTAAATTTAGGTATGTGAACATCAACTCTAAGCATAAATATATTTATACGTTTTTTGTTTATTGATACCAGAAGCCAACTGACTTTTTGCAATTTGCATGATAAATCTTTAAATTTAACTTGCAAAACTTACATATGGAAGAGTATAAAATAAACTTAGGAGAGTATTTTTTGGAGATGCTTGAAAATACAGAAACAATGTCATTCAAGAATTTCATAGGTGGGGTGTGGAGAAGAGGCAAGGCAGGCAAAAAGATAGACATATATTCTCCAATTAATGGAAGCAGGATAGCAGATGTAAGTGCAGCAACAGAGGAAGATGTAGAGGATGCGATCAAAGCAGCATATGAAGCTAGGACCAGCATTTCTTCTATGCCCGGATTCAGGAGAGCTAAAATGTTGAATGAAGCCGGGAACGAGCTTGAAAAACATAAGGAAGAGTTTGTACAGATGCTAATGCTGGAAGCAGCAAAGACAAAGGATCTAGCTGCCGGCGAAGTCACAACTGCCATAAATAGGCTAGGCATGATGATGCAGGATCTAAAAATGCTAGAAGAGACCTATCTTAGAGGGGATTGGAGCAGCGACAAGCAGGGCAAGAATGCAATCATAAGAAAAGAACCGGTAGGAACGGTCTTGTGCATATCTTCCTTCAACTATCCTCTTTTTTCTATGGTTTCAAAAGTGGCACCAGCATTGCTTGCCGGAAACAGCGTTGTTGGCAAGCCTGCAACAGATGATCCTATAACAGCGCTCATGTTTGCAAGAGTTCTTGAAAAGGTTGGTTTTCCTGCCGGAACTATAAATATGATTACAGGAAGAGGCTCGGATATAGGAGATTTGCTTATAAAAAACAAGAAGATAAGCATGGTAACTGCAACTGGTAGTACTTCTACAGGATTGCACATTGCAGAAATCGCAGGTATCAAGAAATTGCACTTGGAACTTGGAGGCAAGGGAACCGCCATTGTTGATTCGGATGCAGACATAGAGCTTGCTGCAAGCAAGATACTTGAAGGGGCACTAAGATATTCAGGCCAGAGGTGCGACGCAATAAGCAGGGTTATTGTAATTAAAGATGTCCACAAGGTACTTGTAGAGAAATTGCTTGAAGGAATCGATGCTTACAAACTGGGCAATCCTTTCGATGCTGGTGTTCGTATTGTTCCATTAATAAACGAAAAGGCAGCAATAAAAGCTGAGGAATTGGTTAAGGATGCAATAGAAAATAAGGCGACCTTGCTTAAGGGTGGCACAAGACATAAAAACAGTTTTGAAGCAACTCTTCTTGATAATGTCCCATTAAACGCAAGAATTGCATGGGAAGAAACCTTTGGCCCGGTTGTGGTTGTCATGGAGGCAAAAAGCCTCGATGAAGCGATCAGGCTTGTGAAGGGCTCGGATTACGCACTAGATTCATGCATATTTACTAGGAATGTTGAAAAAGCAATAGAAGTTGCAAAGGAACTTGATGAAGGAACAGTAACAATCAACGATATGCCTTCGCACGGTACTGGATATTTTCCATTCGGCGGGAATAAGAATTCTGGCCTTGGAAGAGAGGGTATAGGATACAGTGCGGAGGAAATGACAAGAATAAAGGTCATCCAAGGCGAGATATAAACAGATTAAGTAAAGTGAAGCATTACTTCTGTTGAGCTTATAGAAAACTTGGAAGGCAAAGTATATTTACAACTAATGCAATATTTTATAATGCGTTGCAGTATAAAAGCACGTTCAGATAACATTTTATAGATTACTTGAAAAAATACTAGATAAAATGGAAAAGAAATGTGACCCAAAAACAAAACGCATGCTTAGATTAGTCATAAATTCTATAGCCAACGACGCGGAATTACCTTTTGATGATAGCACTTTAGAATCTATTACAGACAAAGCATATGCAGCTTTAATCCAGCTTATGCGTACCGCAAAAGAATCAGAAGAGCTAAGAAAGAAATAATTGCGTGCATTCATAACAAATACTTTATGCATGTATAAGAAGGGATTAGAAGCGCAAATATTCTACTATTCTACAAATGTCACTTTACA
>JBMFSF010000024.1:7477-11117 GCA_049967695.1 Candidatus Micrarchaeia archaeon | reverse complement strand
GAAAAAATTTAGGTTTAATAAAACTGATGGCTATTTAAATTTTCAACACCCTCATATACCTCTTATAGGTTTATGTAGGTATTATATTATCTTAAAATAAACATATCATATAAGGTTTTATTGAAGCAAATTATTTCTAATATAATTTCTGCATAACACAGTATTATATAATTTATTAAGCTTGCTATTGCATTTATTAATAAGCATCTTACTTATATTTCAGTGATATTAGATTAATTTTTTATCCTCATCTTATGATTTTTGTTTTCTTATTTTAAATAATTGTTTAATAAAAAAATATAAAGAAAATTCGACTACTTTAATATGCACCTATGCATCATAAAACTAATAATAAAAAATTAAAACTCATTATACTGTAAGGCTATTATGTACAGCCTCCTGTTGGAAGACTTCCCATGCTTGCTATTGCACCAAGTATCGGCTTTGCTAGTATTGCTATAATGACACCTATAACTCCTCCCATAAGCATACCCATTCCGTAACCTTGTATCTGACCTTTCTGGCTTGCAGGTAGAAGATGTGCCATTGCATATAAAGCTGCCCCAAGAACCATCAATGCAATTCCTATTATAAATATTGTTTGTTTGATTGTATCAAATACTGCACACATTTCTTGGCTAATCAGGGTTGCTGCTTGTCCTTGTTGTCCTTGGCTGATTATTACACCTACATTTAGTATAACCACCAGCAGCATTGTTGCTATTTTTGCATAATCTCCAAGCTTTAGTATATTCATTTTTATTCCTTTCATATCTTCACCAACTTCACTTATATTAATTATGTTAGTTAAATCTAAAAATGTTTTGATTATTACTGCTATAAGATGTTAGATTTATAAATACTTCTTCTTTGAGCACATAATTAATATAGTAGAAGGATTCTTTATTTACAGTAAGCCATTTTGCATAGTAGCAATCTAAAAAGCAAACATAAGGTATAAATAAAGGAAACCTAAAATATGTAATATCTGCCCCAGTAACTCAGTGGTACTAAAAGCACCAAAGAGTGTCTGCATGGTATACAATTAAAGTACATAAAGCAGAAAGTCGGGGATTCGATCTCCCCCTGGGGCTATTGACTATAATTATATTTTAATTTTAGAGATTACGATTTAAGTGACGCTTCTCAGTTTATAATAAAAATATATACAATTGCTAGATAAAAACCTTTTAAAGTAGAAAGTAAAAATAAGCTTTAATTAAATCTTGTTTATAAGCTTTTAACGGCTTACATCATCATGCCGTTGATTGTGTCAAATTAAGTAAAGGTGTTATGCAAGTGTCAAACCGTAGATTAAAGCATCTGATTTACAACTTTGTTGTAGTAATAATACTAATTGCAGTTGTGATTTTTGCTTATGAATTGTTTAATGTTCGTACAATGTTGACAAACAACAACATATTTAACATTTCAAATTATATAAAGGGGTTTAGAACATCTGTTGCACCTGCAGTAGTGCCTGGGAGGTATTATGCAAATAACAACACCCCAACTAGCCAAGCTAATAGCATTACGTTATTGCACGGAAATATATCACAGAATACAACTCCAAGAAGTAAACTTGGTATTGTTTTACTACACACAAGCGAAGATACTGCTCTTTATCAGTCGCCAAATTATACCAATATACCTATTACAAACAAGAATTCTTCAATAATACTTGCCAAAACCTTTTTTTTGAAAAAAGCAATTACTCATTCAGAGGTTTCATATATAAGAAATTACTCGTATATGCAAATAAAAACTACTAATATATCTTATATCTATTATACTATAAATATAAGCACTAGTTCATATCTTAAAATTAATGTTGCTGCTACATTACCAAATTCCACAGTAATACTAATAACTGAATCCCGCGCTTCTTTGAATAGTTTAAGCCAAGATGAGTATTTGATCCCAACTACAAATTATTCTATAGATGCAGTATGCCTTCCTGGAATACTTAAAATAGGTGTGGGAAACATAAACACCTCAGCGCCTTTAGGTGTGGAAATAGAACTAAACGTTTCTGCAATATCTGAGAAAACTAGCTAATTTTTGAAAAATACAAAAATCCTCTAATTTAAGTAATGGTAGATTTTGCCTTTTGTAATGATTCTTCACATCTTAAGACACACAAATTATAAAAATTCAGAAAGCATAAATCTATGCAACGATTATATGCGACATAACATATTATTTATTATTGTATTCGCAACTGTTGCACTGCTTGCAGCAATTTCCCTTATTATTGTTGTACAATCACTTTTCTACCCCCTTCCTCTAGATTATGGAGATGGATTGCCATATTTTATAAATGCAAGCACCATGTACAAAAATTTTTATACGTACCCATATCTGCTGACATATTATCCCCCTCTTTATTATATTGTTTTTAACATTTTTTCGCCTTTTGTCAGGCTTCACAATATGCCATTTTTTTACGAGAGATTTATCAATCTGATCGCAGAACTTGCTACTACCTTTATAATTTATATTATACTTGCAAAAGGCGTTAAAGTCAATAAGATAAAAAGCATATTTGGTAGCCTCTTGTTTTTTTCTTTATACATAATATACTATTTGATCTCATCTGGCCCTGAGATTTTTGAGCTTTGCTTCAGCATGTTAAGTGTATTTTTTATTATTAAAAAAATAAATCACTATGGTTATATAACCGGTTTGTTGCTAGCAATTGCATTTATGTTCAAGCAGACTGCCCTAGTATTTCTTATAACAATACTTACATACCTTTTTATAAAAGATAAGATAAATGCATTGAAATTACTTGTAACTTTTTTGATTATTATAGTCCCGGTATTCTCTTTAATTAATTATATATCTGGCGGAAGGTTCTTTTTTTCAATTTTTATTCTTCCTATTATAACTCCCGAATCTTTTTTAGAAATTTTTACTTTGATATTAGGCACTCCAGAAATACTGATTGTTTTTGTTTTGATATTCCTTGTAATAAGCAGGAGGAAAATAATGGATAATCTTCTGCTATATATGTTGCTGTTTGTGTGGGTTATCGCATCTTTAGATTCTGCAAAGATAGGATCTAACTCTACTTATTTTGCGCCTTTGATAGCCATTGCAAGTATATTAGCCGGCATTAGCATCCCAGATATAAATATTGAAGATAAACCAAATATAAAAAATGAAGTATCTGTCATGTTGATATGGTTTTTTATTCTACTTGTTATAACTAGCTCAGTTTTTGTTTTGTTACATAATCCATGCATTATGAGCCAACAGAAAATAAGCGAATTAGCAGAGCTAAGAAATCTTTCAACTTTAAATGGTAGCGTACTTTTTAGCCGACCTGGCTATGCGGTAATAGCAGGCAAGCCTCTGCTTTTCGAACCAAGTATCTTCTGGGTAATGGCAAATAAGGGAATGTGGAATGATTCTACTATACTTGAAGGTATGCAGACCCATAAATTTATAGCTATTACAATAGGGCCTGTCAAAAGGCTATTTTTGTACAACAATACTAAGGAATACTTGAAAAAATACTACAAAAAAATATATAATACCACGGATTTTAGCGTTTATATTCCGAACTGAATAATATTAAGCATATTTTGTTGTTGAATCATTATGTATTCTAAAAGCATAATATAATAATAACTGT
>JBMFSF010000024.1:0-7377 GCA_049967695.1 Candidatus Micrarchaeia archaeon | reverse complement strand
ATATTTTGTTGTTGAATCATTATGTATTCTAAAAGCATAATATAATAATAACTGTTTTTATTAAATGAATGCGTATATTAGTTATTTACCACTTTTCAACTACGCTAAATCAAAAAGAAACATTTAAATATTATTTTGTATACTGGATTTACTATGATACAATGGTCACAAAAAGTATAAATACAGGTGCTGAACGCAATACTGATAATAATAAAGATAATAATTTATTCCGAACTGTTGAAAGAGTAGAAAGAGTAGCTGCAATAGCAGTTTTTTCTATTTTAGGATCTATAAGTGCAAATCTAAGTTTTTCATCTGTTATGCAAGGGCCTATCTACACTTCACAAGATACACAACCAAGCATAACCAGAAGCCTAGATAATAAATCAGAAAATGATAACGTAAAGGATTTTTTTACTAATTTAAAAAGCATCCAAGTAGTTTATGCAACTCTCCAGCAGGCTGGAGAACTCTCCACATCAAAAGGTATAGAACTCGGCTATCTTAGGGAAGGCTCTATATTGCTTTACAATTCATCTACAGAATCATTTTTAACAATGAATTTTGTCATACCTGCTTATATGAATTCAAAAGACCTAAGCAACTCTTTAAAAGGAGCGGTAAACAAGATTTATCCCTCTGGCATTTCTATAGCTTCGATACTTGAAACAAAAATGGCTATTAAAGAAAGCCAAGACCACTATGTAAGCTATTTACTTTTAGATACTGCAATTAAAATAGATGGGCAAACCCTTCCAATGATTATGTACTCTAATACTTTGACCTTGTCAGAGCTTGATAGGCATTTAGAAAATGTTTGGAGTTTGAAATTAGATAGCCCTTTAGTTATTAATCGCATGCCAATTACTACAGAAATATCTCAAAAATCTGATTCTGAGTCTCCAGTAATTCTTGAAAATTTAACAAATATGCTTATTCAGCAGAACAAGATACCTGAATTTATGCCAAATGAAAATTCGAAAATTATGCTTGTGCAAAAAATCGGAAATTATAATATAAAAGATACTATGTATGCTTATGGTTATATATGGTATATGAATGAGGACGGCAAAATGCAAAGCATGATGTGGTATAGTGATAACAAAGAAGTAATTAACTACAACTTTCCTGCAAAGGATTTTAATGATAGTTCCTATACGAATGACGGAGTTAAGTATTTCATACCACAGAAAGAACCAGGGATAACTAACCTAAAGGATTATTCTTGCATGCTCGATTTGGGTATAAACGGAACCAAAGTAAAATTGATACTTGTAAATAATGGGCTTTCAGAGGATCTTGCCAAAGTATTAGTTAATACAATTTTTAAAAACTCTTCTTCATTTACTATGGATCAGAAAAGAACTAATGAAGAATTTAATTCAAGGAGTATATTTGAAAAAATTGGCAAAATTAGCGGGATAATTTCAGAATACTATGAAGGGCTTTTACGAAGAAGCTAATGAAACAATCCAAGCAATAATCAATTAGCTACTTCTTTGCTTTTTTGTTTCATAACATAGTAATGTAATGTGCATATTGTTAATATTTTACTTATTAATCTGCAAGATAGCTTTTGGATATCAAATCTTACATGTTCTCTACTATTCTATTTCTATTTTTGCACATTTTACAGCGCGTAATCTTGCTGATTGCTAAAATTAGCCTGTCTTAAAAATATCAGTTTAATAAATTCGAAGGATATAGATAAAAATCCTTTCGTATAAATTATATATAGTTGAATGGCGATACAGTTGGAGAAAGAGATGCAGGTGCAGCACAAGCTTGACTTAGGTGAATTTGTAAAGAACGCAACTTGGCGCGAGCTTTTGGCAGAGTTGGTAAAATCAAAGCAGCTTGATCCTTGGGACATAGATATAGCAGAGATAGTTGACAATTATATAGATATAATAAAGCAAATGAAAATCCTAGATTTAAAGATACCCGCCAATATTGTTCTTGCTGCATCAATACTTTTGCATATGAAAAGTGACGCCCTATCATTAGGCTTTGGTGATACAGAAAATTATGCCGACGACTATGCAGAATTCCTAGAAGCAGATACTGATGCTATGCAAAGGATTTTGCCAAGCCTGCCTACCTTAATGCCCAAAGTAAGAATGCAGCCTACGCGTAAAATTAGTTTTCAGGAGCTGATGGTTGCTCTTGAGGAAGCAATGAAATTCAAGGAACAGCACGCAAGCAGGGATGCAGTACGCAGGATGCCCTTGTTACAAACATTCGAGCAGTCAGATATTGACGATAGAATAGAAAAAGCGTATGTGCTTGTGTCTGCCAGCAGCGATATTGAAGGCATGTCACTTTTCAGTACAATAGCAAAGAAGATGGAAACTAAAGAGCAGATATTGCTTGATTTGTTCATACCTCTTCTTTTCTTAGAAAAAGAAAACAAGCTCATGCTGATTCAGGAAGAATTTTTTAAGGAGATAATAATTAAAAAGGTGTAAGATTGGCTTCGGAAGGAGATTTCAAAAAACTTGTGGAAGCTGCTCTTTTCGTCTCTGCAAAGCCCATGTCTATAGAAGAGTTAGCCACATTTTTGGGTGTTGCTTCTGTGGGCTATGTTGCCAATCTGGTAAAAGACCTCTCTGAGGAATACGAAACGCGCGATACTTCTCTTACAATATCAAAGATTGGCGACAAATTCCTGATATCATTAAAAGAACCCTATTTAAGCAAGGTTAGCTCTCTTGCAGGTTCTCCCGATATCTCAAAGCCTGCCCTCAGAATTCTTGCATACATAAGCAAAAACAACCCTATACTTCAAAGCAAGCTTGTAAGCATATTCGGTAGCTCTGCATATAGCTATATACACGAGCTTCAAGAGCAAGAGTTTATAACGACAAAAAAAATTGGGCGTACAAAGAAGATCCAACTTACCGACAAGTTCAATATATATTTTGAAATCAAAGAATGAAGCATTATACAAAAGTATCCTCTATCCCTTCGATTTTGTTTGCATATAATGAAGCTACAAAAAGGAATGTCGAGATCCTATTTGCATATTTAAGGATATATGGATTCAAAGTTTTAAACTCTGCGAGCTTTACTATAGATCTCTCTGCTCTTCTTGATACTGCTCTTGCAATATTAAGCTGCAAGCTGCATTTGCTTCCGGAGGGCAGCACGAAGCGCTTGATTTCTGGCAAATCCTTAGATAAGTCTTTTATAAATTCCTCTAGTTCTTTTAGATCTGATTCTTCCAATGTAGGAATATTTTGAGAGGCTTTGTCGCCAGCGAGGGATACTTCTGAACCCATCTTGAAGAGCTCTTTTTGGACTTTAAGGAGCATGGAATTAACCTTGTTGTCTTTGCAGTAAGCTCTGCATAAGCCGATATGAGAATTAAGCTCGTCTAAATCACCTACTGCTTCTATAGATAAATCAGATTTGCTCACTCTCTTGCCACTAAGGTTTATGGTGCTTCCATTATCTCCGGAGCCGTAAATAAATCTCGCCAATTCATCACTACGCTTTATTATTGTAATGATATAAAATTATATATAATGCATTGCTATAAATCTATATATTAAAATTATATCCTAAAGGGTCTGTAGTCCAGCGGTAAGACGTCACCTTCACAAGGTGGAGGCCGGAGTTCGACTCTCCGCAGACCCATATAAAAGAACACTCTATTGGCTTATGTATATTTGCATTAATATTTGTAAGCTTTTTCTATGTATCTTATCTGAGCTTTATAATCAATTCTTGCCATTAAGCCTGCATATATAAAATTATTATAAGAAGCTATAGGAATTGGCTTTTTTCGCTTGCTTGTTGTAAAATTTGTCTTTGTAATTTTACTTTGCAAAAATTCTTTATATTTACATCTTGCTTGCTGGCTCTATACCAAGCACGTAAAGCACACCTGCAGATATATATTCAAATGCTTGGGTAAGTGCCAACCTTGCCATTTTTTGTTCTTCCGAATCTGCGTTAAGCACGGATTTCTGTTCATAAAATTTGCTGAATAATGAAGAAAGTTCTGCAAGATAATCTGTTACAATATTCGGCCGGTACTCATTGCACGCCTTTTCAATGACATACGAGGATATTGCAAGCTTTTTTACTAGTTCAAATTCTACTCCTTCAGAAATGAGCTCTGGCTTTATTTCTTTTAAATTGATGCTGCCTGCTTCTTCTAAAAGCCTTGATGCCCTTGCATGCATGTATTGGCAATATGGTCCAGAGTTTCCTTCAAAATTCAGGGCTTGTGACCATTTGAATATTATTGCCTTTTCTGGAGCAACCCTTAGAAATTCAAATCTTATTGCTGATATTGCTATCTTCTTGGCTACATCCTCCTTTTCTTCTTCGCTGAATTTGAATCTTTCGGTTATTAGCCCCATTGCTTTTTCTTTAGCTTTTTCGAGCAGATCATCAGCTGTGTTGCCCTTCCAATTTCCCTTCCTTCCAGCTAAGGCAGCGTCTTCAAGGCTTACGAGGCCATATGAGACATGCTTTATACTTTCTGCAATATCATTTCTGCATATTATCTTGAATACAAGCCTAAGCAAAGCCTGTGGATAGTCCTGCCTGGAGTCTATTATATTTATTATTTTATCTGCACCGCCAAAGCTCATGCTGTTTCCTTCCTTTCCTGTTGTATATAAATCTTGGCTATTGCTCTGTTTCATAAACACAGAGTATTTGAAATTATTTTTGATTAAGCCAGATTTCCACATATGAAAAGCAATATCTTTTGCCACATAGGTTGCGGTTCCATTGCTCCTTGTAAGTATTTTGACGCTTTTTTTGAGGCCCCTAAATGCCTCGGGAAGCTCTTCTACATCATTAAGATCTAAACCTATGCAGCCTGCATATTCTCCTGTCTCAAACTTTTTGATCTTCCCTGTATTAAGCATTATATTTATGGCATCGCCCAATAAGTTCTGGTGCACTATGTCGCTTTCCCAAACAAGTACATCATGGAAAATCCCATAATTCATTTGTGTTTCATAATGGGCTTTTACACATTCTTCCGAAATCTTTCTTGCCTCTTTTGCTTCTTCTGAAGATGAATCTTCCATTGCTTTTACAATGTCAAATATCTCTGCCTTTTTGGCCTCATCCATATTTTTGTTTATTTCTACATAAAGATTGCCAAGCCAGTGGTCAAATTTTTCATCTGGCTGCTTGCTGCTGTGCATATAAGCATAGAAAACCTGTGCTGGCTGCAATCCCAAATCATCTATATAGTCTTCCCTTTCTACTTTATAACCGCAAGAGGCAAATGCCCTTGATAGAAAATCTCCTATAACCGCATTTCTCAATTGGCCAATATGCAAAGGATGTACTGGATTGGCACTTGGGTACTCTATCATTACTTTCTTGCCATGCCCTATATCAGATCCTATGGCTTTATCTTTGTGGTCTAATATATAATTTATAACTCTTCTTGTAAATTCCTCTTTATTAAGATTTATGTTTAAGAAGCCTGCTTCAGAAGAAATGCTCTCTATACCTTCCATCTTGTTTATGAGTTCTGCTTTTATTTTATCAGAGACCTCCTTTGGATTTTTTTTAAGCTCTTTTGCTATTCTGAAAGATATAGAAGAAGACAAATCCCCATATTTTTTTGAAAACTCTATCGTTTGTAATATCTCCTCTTTCGTATAAGCGACGTTATATATGTTAAACACGACAGATGAAATGTTGTCTAGTAAAGAAACAATTATGTCTTTATAAGGGTTAGTGTCCATCAAATCACATAGTTTATTTTATCAAAAGCTTTTAATGTACTTGGTATTCCATTAATAACATCGCTTGCTGTTATATGCAAACCTTTTTCATTGTACAAGTTATCTCCTATTACTGAATGCAGCTTAACTCCTGCCACTGCAGCTTCAAAAGCATCTTTGTGAATCGATGCAAAAGCAGCTATAATACCTGAAAGCACATCGCCAGTCCCCATTGTCGCTAGTACCGGAGTATCTGCCTTGCTTATTTTAAGAAGTTTTCCATTTGTGATAATAGTTGTATTGCCTTTTAGGACAAGAGTACATTTATGCTCTTTTGCAAATTCTATTGCGGCGTATATCCTTTCTTTAAATGGCAGCTTGCTTACATCAATGCCTGTAAGCTCTTTAAACTCTCCTTCATGTGGCGTCATTATTATATTGCCATAAATTCCTTTTTTTGAAGCAGCTTTCATTGCTACTGAATCAGCAATTACGGTATTACCTGCAGCAAGCTCGTCCTTTACTACTTTTGCTATAAAATTGTAGTCTTTATCTGAATCCACAAAACCTGGGCCTATAACAAAAGAGTTGTGCTTGATATTTTTTATCATATTTAATGCCTCTATGCCTAGATCCCCTTCAGGCAAGGGTTTTGCTATAAGCAGTGGGTTATTAAATCTGCTTATAGAATTTTTGCTTGCTAGAATAGTAACATATCCCGAGCCTATGTAAAGTGCAGCCAAAGCAGCATTTGATGCATGCGCCGCCATGAAAGGTGCTCCAGCATAATTCGAATTCTGGCTAAGTATAAGCACAGATCCGTGCGAATACTTATTTGCGTTTATGCTTCTTTGATCAAGTGCTGTATATATATCTCCAGGTCCTGCAAAGAGCTCTGCTTTTATAGGAAGACCTGTCTTTAAGGTAATGTACTTGGTATCCTTGAGCTTCAAAACTGCTTCCAATGGCTTATAAATAGAAAGAACAATATCTGCTTTTATGCTTGCAGTGTTAGGTAGTGCATTATCTGCATTTATTCCTGAAGGTAGGTCTATTGATATTACTGTCTTTTTTGAATCATTTATAAGCTTTATGGCTTTGGTTAAGAAGCCGGAAAGTCTTCCTTTAAGCCCAATGCCTATTATTGCATCTACAATTATCTCTGCATCTGCTATATGCTTCTTGACTGACATAACGTTGTCTTCTTCTATTTCGTAAGTATTTAGTAGGCTATCCAAGAGTGCATAACTTTTTTTTGTTACTTCGTTTTTTAGGTTTTCTCTTTTTGAAAGGAGCAGAAGTTCACAGTTTGCATAATTTGTAAAATATCTTGCCGAAACCATCCCTATTGCTCCTTTTCGCCCTGTTCCGCATATAAAAAGCACCCTTTTTGATTTATATGAATGGTGGAGAAATTTGGCAATTTCTGATCCGAAACCCTCCATTAGCATCTGTTCTCCAGCTCCAAGATACTTTAAATTAAGCTCAATCTTTTTGGTTTCTGCAGGACTTAACACGTTTTTTGTATATAAGTAAAATTCTCTTAAATTTTCCATGCTATCCTTGTATTATCATAATTATCTATATTTTATATTTTTGCTTATAAATTTTGCTATTTTTTGTTTTATAATTAAATGAATTGTTAATATTATATCAACTTTGGCAAATCCCCGCA
>JBMFSF010000023.1:0-12156 GCA_049967695.1 Candidatus Micrarchaeia archaeon | reverse complement strand
TTTCTGGATTCTTATGGACATCTATTCCATTAACATATATGTTGCCAGATGTGGGTTTAAGAAGCCCAACTATCATATTTATCAAGGTTGTTTTTCCTGCGCCGTTGGGACCCAGAATGCCAAAAAGCTCGCCTTTCTTTATTGATAATGAAATATCATTTACTGCTGTAAAGTTGCCAAACCTTTTAACAACATGATCTATTTTGACCACTTCGTCTGCCTCTTCGGTTTTGGCATTTTTTTTAGAAACCATTTCATCACTTAAAAAAGTTTTTGTAGTTCTTTTTCTGTAGTTTTTAGAAGCCTGCGCGTCTCTTTCAAGGCAAGCTTGCCTTCATTTGTTATTGTATAGGTTTTTATGTTTTTTTCTCCAAGCTGCTGCTTTATGTAGCCAATCTTCTCAAGTGCTGATACATTATTGTATATGTCGTTTTTTAGTTGCGCCTTGTCTTTTATTATCTTGTTAATACCCAATTTCTCTATATCTTTCATTAGCTTGTAAGAATATATTTTAGGGGTTTTTGATATTTTCGAAAGTATTAACATTTTTATTATAAGGCGGTAGAGATCCGAATTGAGAAGCTGCTTTTCCTTGCCGCAGCTTGTTGTCTTTTCAAGCACCATGCAAATCCTGGTTTATAATTAAACTATTTTAAATTTAAACTATTTTTATCGCTTAAATATATAAACATTGCACTGCTGCTTGTGGAGAATGCTTCCAAATTTGCATTATAGAAAAAGAAAAAGAGGTACAAAAGCAAAAAATAATTTATTACTTTGCAGACAAAGTTACACTTGCATATTGTTGTTCTATGCAGCCTGACCTCACCACTCCTACATTAGATACGCAAGGAGTAGAGGAATTTGTTGGGCTATATGCTACCCATAGATAGCCAGCAGAATTGGTCGAGCCCAATGGCGTATTTGGCGCAGATATCGGAATCACAACAGTTTGCTCTTGGCCCATAGATAAGTTCAAGGGCGTAACTTCTTCCGAAGCGTTCCAGTAAACCACATTCGGCAGGCCTGCGCTATTGATACCGGAAGAGGCAGGCTCAAAACCAAATACAGTACCATACCATGTAGGGTTTGTATCTTGGCCTACCCCTACAGTAAGATTGCCTGTAGCACCAGAGTATACTGGATTGGCACAAAGATATCCCGAATTGGAGACACAGGTCGTGCCTAGCATTCCTGGTGTGCCGTAAGAAGCAGGTGATGAGACATTGGCTGGCAATTTCGCTATTGAAGCTGAAGTTGATGTTGACATTGAGGTTTCGTTCAAGATAATGTATAAATCGTTAAAGGATACGCTCGAATTCGGGATTTTTGGAATATTGAACTTCATGTATACTGAATATGGTATATGGTATAAAGGAGATACATTCATTGTATAATTTATGGTTATATTAGGTATCTGCGAAGAACCTAAAACGCTTGACTGGGAGTTGAGACTGCTAAGGGAACTAAGGTTTGCGTTAATTAAACCAGCAACCTCAACAGCAGAATTGCCCTTGTAAGAAACCTCTTTAACATTGCTTATTTCCAATTTTATAGAGTTGGCAACAGTAGAATTTATTACAGAAGAAATGTTAAGATTGCTAGAAGTCGAAGTACTTTGCTGGCACTGGTAACCTAAAGAAGCGCCAGCGGAAGAGCCCACGCTAAGCCCCGAATTCAACAAAGAGCTGTTTGAGCAGACATAGGTGTTTGTGCCATTTTTGACTATTATCATTGACATGTTGCCTAATACCGGTATGCTCTTCATAGAAAGATATAGTCTTGTTATGTTAACAGTAGAGTTTTTGAATTTCGCAATAGAGATTATTAAAGGTATATTTAAATTTACCTGCATTCCTCCGCTTAACATATTTGCATGCACTGCTCCTGCGTAGCTTACATTGAGCTCAGACATATTACCTAAGCCTCCAGTAGTAAGATTAGAAAACTCTTTTATTGGCATGGTCTTGCTTGATGAAAGCTTGCTATACAGAGCGCTGCTTGCCGAACCGGATGCTTGTTGCATCATGTTTGCCGAACCGTATACTTGTTGCTTTAACGAGTATGCTGCAACAGCTGCCATCACAGCAACAGCAAATATAGCTATATACATTCCTTGCTTCCTGAGCTTTTCCACCTTGGCTTTATTATCAGGGCCTACCATTGTATCACTTATAAAGCTATCTGATAACACTTTATTGTCAGGGTCTACCATTGTATCACTTATAAAGCTATTTGATCGCAACAAATAAATATACTGCTAGATAAGGCTTTTGTTGAACTCACGCAAGTTGCAGAAATAACAACAGAAATAAAAAAGTTATAAGGAACCCTATATAAGACTGCTTTTTAGTCTTTTATACGTATAAGCACATTTGGCAAATCATAAAGCTTTTATGCAATGCTTAATAACAAAATCTTAGATTATTTTGCTTTAGAGAAGCGGCAGCTGCCATAAATATTGTAAAAGGTATGGCTTGCAAATGCTAAAAACTGTAGATATAATTAATAATTTAAACTAAAATAGAAAATTGACAATTGCATTTAAGTGCACATGCTTATGTTTTCAAGTAATAAAAAGATGAGAAATTGAAAAAAGTTATGGCAACCGGCGTTTTTGACATACTGCACCCAGGCCATATATACTTCTTGGAAGAGGCAAAGAAGCTAGGAGATGTTCTGATCGTGGTTGTAGCAAGGGATTCAACAGCTGCAAGGCTGAAAAAACTACCTGTTTTAAACGAAAAGGATAGACTCGAGATTATATCCTCCCTCAAAATGGTAGATAAGGCAATCCTTGGAGACAAAAATAACATGTTCAAGACAGTAGCAAAGATAAAGCCAGATATAATAGCACTTGGCTATGACCAAGCTTTCGAAGAAAAATGGATAGAAGAACAATGCAGGAAGCTTGGCCTTGCTACTAAGGTAGTCAGAATCAAAAAATACAAGAAAGGGAGGTCTTCGAGGCGTATAATCAGAAGAATACTAAATATGCATGATTAAGATGATTAAGAGGATCCTGAATAGCAAATTAGGATTAGCATACACATTATAGAAAAGGATTAAAAGTATTGCGATATAATGTATTAAATGTTATAACTTAATAAAAGGCCGTTTTTATGGCAAAGAGGATATCAAAAATTTCGTATGCATTGGAAGCCAAGAGCGGAAAAATCTTGCTCAGAGGGTGGATATATAGAAAGAGAAGCAGTGGCGGCAAGCAATTTATAATGCTTAGAGACTCAACAGGAAACATACAATGTGTAGTTGACAAAAGCAAAGTAGGCAAAAAAGATTGGGAGGATCTTGACAATGCATACATAGAATCTAGCGTTAAGCTTTCGGGAACTTTAAAAGCGGATGAGCGTGCGCCTTCCGGAGTAGAAGTAGAAGTAGACAGCATAAAGGTTGTCCACTCAGGCGAGCAGTTCCCCATAACAGAATACCAGAGCCCAGAGTTCCTGCTTGATGTAAGGCATCTCTGGCTAAGAAGCCAAAAAATGACAAATATAATGAGAATTAGGTCACATGTTTTCAAGTATGCAAGGGAGTTTCTCGATTCACACATGTTCTATGAAATAACCCCGCCAATATTGACTGTTGCAGGTGGAGAGACAGGGGCAGACCTTTTCGAAGTCAAATATTTTGACAGGAAGGCTTTCTTGACCGAATCCTCGCAGCTATATGCAGAGGCAATGATATTTTCACTTGAGAAAGTTTATTCGTTTGCTCCTTCTTTCAGAGCTGAAAAATCCAGGACCATAAAGCACTTAGCGGAATACTGGCACCTCGAGCCAGAAATAGCATATTACAACAACGCAAAAAACATGAGCATACAGGAAAAGCTCATAACTTATATTGCAAACAAGGTTGCAAAAGAGGATGAAGAGTTGCTAGCCAAACTAGAAGTAAGCAAGGAATCCCTGCTCAGGGTAAAGCCTCCGTTTGAAAGGATAAGCTATGACAAGGCAATAGACATCCTGCAGCAGAAAGGATCGCAGATCAAATGGGGAGATGATTTTGGGGTAGAAGAAGAGCACCTCCTTACTGAAGACAAGGAAAAGCCTATATTCGTATACAACTGGCCGGAAAGTATAAAAGCATTTTACATGCCTCTTAATGATAAGGATCCAAGAGTTGTAAACTGCGCAGACATGCTTGCGCCAAAGGGGCATGGAGAGATCATAGGGGGTTCAGAAAGGATATGGAAGCTTGAAGATCTAATTGAAAGGATGAAGCAGAAAAACATGAACATAGACAACTACAAATGGTACATAGACTTGAGAAGATATGGATCGGTACCCCATGCAGGCTTCGGAATGGGTATGGAAAGAGTAATAAAATGGCTGCTCAACCTTGACCATATAAGGGACGCAATACCATTCCCAAGAGTAATAAACAGGATAGAGCCGTAAAAGCAGATTAGGAATTGCTTAAATTCAAGTTGATTGCATTGGCTTGTTTGCCTGCAATGCCAATCTTTTCTGTATTTTATAATTACGCTTGCAATGCTTTACAAGCAGGATGAACGCAAAAATATACAAAGTTTTAATAATACATATATTATAAAAATTATCATTTGTGTTATTAGCAATAAGCAGCGATAAGATGTCTATATTAGGTATTAATGATTCGCATGATGCTGGTGCATCTCTTGTTTCTAAAGCTTCTATAAAAGTTGCAGTAAATGAGGAAAGATTCACAAAAAACAAGAACGAGGTTGGCTTTCCATACAATTCTTTGGGATATTGCAATGAGCTTGCAAAAGGCCAAGAGGATATAGAGGCTGTAGCGCTTGCGTGGATAGGTGGAAATGCACTGATTTCACGGATGTTCCCCTCATGGGATGTCAAAAGAAGAAAAATGTGGAGAAAAGAACTGCCAAAACCGTCCAGACCTACGCTACATCTTATGAATTTTGTATATAAGCTAATACAAAACCAAAAGCCTAGGGCATTATGGAAGCTGCTTGGCGTTAGCATGAGCAAAAGGATAACACAAAGCAGGCTTAGAAAAACAAGCAAAGAATTAGAAGGCAAAAAAATTTATGTTGTTGAGCACCATCTGGCGCATGCAGCCTCTGCCTATTATACTTCTGGATTTAAAGAAGCATTAATACTTACATTGGACGGGGCCGGCGATGGGCTGAGCGGGACAGTATCCCTTGGGGACAATGGAGAAATAAAAAGGCTTGCAGAATTTGATGCAAGTGCCAGCTTGGGAATAATGTATGGTGCTGCTACAGTTGCTTGCGATATGCGCTACAGCGAAGACGAAGGCAAGCTAATGAGCCTGGCAGCATACTCCTATCCAAAGCAGATAGAAGGGCTTCATGACATATGCACTTATGATGTAAACCTCCACAAGCTCGTATCAAAAAAAAGAACAAGGAACGAGCTGCTGCTTGCGGAATATATGAAGGACAACATACTCTGGCACAACGACAGAGAGTCTTTTGCCTACGCAATGCAGAGGCATCTTGAAAACGAGATAAAAAAAATTGCAGAGGACTGGATAAAGCAGACGGGTGTGCATAATCTTGTAGTAAGCGGCGGGCTTTTCTCCAATGTCATAGTAAACGCCTTGCTTGAAAGGCTTCCAGAAGTCAAAAATTTCTACGTTTTCCCGCACATGGGAGATGGAGGCATAGGCCTTGGAGCCGCGCTCTACATAGACCACCAGTTAAATGGTGCGTTCTCTACCAAGCAGATACAGGAGCTTTACTTTGGTCCAGAATTTACAAATGAGCAAATACTAGAAGCACTTAAAAATGCCAAAACTTCTTCCAAAATAAGTTATGAAGAGATAGAGGATCCTGCCGATTATTGCGCAGACCTGATTGCAAAAGAAAACAAAATAGTTTTATGGTTCCAAGGCAGGATGGAATATGGCCCAAGGGCTCTGGGAAACAGGAGCATACTTGCATTGGCAAACTCGCAGAAGAACAGAGATAGCATAAATCTAATAATAAAGAAAAGGCCTTATTACCAGCCTTTTGCAAGCTCCATATTGGAAGAGGATGCAGAAAAGATAATAAAAGATTATTTGTACCCGAACAGGTTCATGACTGTAGCGGAGTATGTCAATGAGGAGTATAGAGAGGATCTTGTTGCTGCATCGCACATAGACCATACCACAAGACCCCAGATTGTGGGTAAAGAAAATCCAATGTATGCAAGGCTTTTGCAAAAAGTAAAAAAGGAAATCGGCATAGGCGCAGTGCTTAACACGAGCTTTAACAGGCATGGAAAGCCCATAGTAATGGCGCCGGAAGATGCAATATGGACGCTGGACAACAGTGGAGCAGATACTCTAATTATTGGCAACTATCTGGTAAAGAAAGAAAAATAATGATAGCGCATTTATTTGCTTTCTGCTGTTTTGCAAAAGTTCTGGCTATAAAATGCCAAAAAACAATATATTTTAGAATAAAGCAGAGCAATATCAAAATGCCGAACCCAAATAGGGCAATAATTATTAAATTTAGTTACAATTAATATTGGGGAATATGAGAAAAGAAAATTCGTATGCTGCATACTGGATATATGCGGCTTTGATTGCATCTGTGCTTGTAGTTGCAAGCTCGGTATACTTCATACAAAGCTTATCATACAGCATAGGTTACGCATCAAGCATACAAAAAATATTATCGAATTACAACCTTACAAAAAGCCTAAATATAACTCTTGCATCTGTCAGCGCAACTCTGACGCTGATGTCAATGGCATTGTATATAACGTATATATTATTTATTTTAGGCATAGTAATGGCATTTGTATCATTAAAATGGATTTTTGGATATTACGGAAGAACAACTGCGGTTATTCTTGCATTGATGTCATTTTTCTCGCTACTTCTCGTAGGATTGCTAAGCAACAACTTTCATTTCTCCGGATCCATAGACATGATTTTTCTCGCATATATTGGCGGAGTGTGCGGCATCTTATCCGGCACTGCAATCTTGTACATAAGTTACGGAAAAAAGGAGAAATATTCTAAGAGCATAGAAATAAACCCGGAAACGCCATATTCAAACATGCAGATATTGTCAAACAAGATAATAAAGAACATGCATGGCAGCCTCAGCATCCAGGACATGCATTTTGATATCAACTCGATAAGGAATTTGTCCAGAATGCTAAAAGACTATATGCAAAACTTCAAAACCATACGCATACTCACATTCAACGAAAGGCTTGATGACGAGTTTAGGGCGGAGTTCAGGGACTTCAAAAACGAGCTGAGCAATTACGGTATAAACATAGAGCTTAAAATAATCAACCCGATAGATGCACAGAAGCAGCATGAAAGACTTATATTCGACGATTACAAGGCTTACAAGATACCTCCTTTGAACATAATAAATAAGAAAAGGGAGCACATAGTAAAGATACCTTTTGAAGAATCCAAGGAGTACTTTGAAAAAATGTGGGACAGAGGCATAAAGCTTGACAACTTAAAGCAGTAACCTCAAATAGCAAGCGCACGCCAGATGATATAGTGGATTTCCCGTTCAGGTTTGACAGCCCAAGAGCTTTCCAAGAAGACATGATGAGCAGTATATACAATGCTCTCAAAGAAGGAAGAAGTATATTCATAAACGCTCCAACAGGCATTGGCAAAACAGATGCTTCTATAAGCGCAGCAATAAAATACGCTAATGAAGAAAACAAGTCTGTCCTTTTTTTGACTCCAAAAATGTCGCAACATCTAATAGCTATTGAGGCGCTTAACGGCATAGAAGCAAAATTCCATCTCGGGCTTAAATATATAGACATTGTTGGCAAGCCCAACCTTTGCGCAAACAGCGACATAAACAACATAAACTATGAATCTTTTTACAAAGCCTGTGAGGATCTTATAAAGGCAAAAAAATGCCCTTATTATACAAACTTCAAGGCCATGAAAGACATACCCTTCGAACTGGAGCAGGCTGCAAGGTATGGCCACAACAAGTTTTTTGATGCATGCTATTCTTACGCAGTATGCCCGTATGAGGCTACAATGAAGCTTGCAAAAGGGGCAAACGTAATAATAGGAAATTACAACCACATCCTAAACCCCTACATAAAGGAGCTCTTCCTTAACAGAATAGGCGAAAAATACGATGACCTAATAATAATATGGGATGAGGCTCATAATATAATAGATTCTGCAAACGATTATTCCACGATTTCCTTGACTTTGAGGCAGATAGACGGCGCAAACGAGGAACTAAAAAAGATAGGAAGCGAAATAGACCTGAGTTATCTATCATTCACTATAAAAAAGCTGGCGAAAGAAAAGCTTTACAAAAAGGCAGAGGACTTTGTTTACAAAGACGAGATACCTGAAGAGATATCCAAAAACAGCGAAGAGATAATTAAAAACCTTGAAGACGCGGCAATGGTATACTTGAAAAGCCACACAGAATCTAAAAGATCATATATAATGCATATAGCAAGGTTCCTGGGGCTTTGGACAAGCTATACAGAAACAGACATATGTATAATATCTGTACATGGAGGGAGCCCTTCGCTCAAGATATCTAGCCTTTATCCAGAAAAGATTCTTTCAGTATTTGAAAAGTTTTATTCCAACATATTCATGAGCGCTACAATGAACCCAGTAAAAATGTACATGCAGATGCTTGGCCTCGAAAATGCTGCTTTAAAGGAATATCCGTCGCCATTTCCTGAAAGCAACAGGCTTGCAATAATAGATGATACGGTTACCACAAAGTATGAGGAAAGAAGCCAAGACCAATACAAAAAAATAGCTGAGAGGATAGAAAAGGCAAGGGCTGCAATAGACGGCAATACTGTGGTTTTTTTTCCAAGCTTTGAAATGCTCAAAAGCGTAAATAAATATCTAAGAAATGAAAACATACTGATACAGGAAAAAAGCATGAACAGCATAAAATTGGAGAAGCTCCTCGGCAATTTCAAAAGCGGCAAGAGAAACCTTTTGCTAGGAGTTATGGGAGGAAGCATGAGCGAAGGGGTTGACTATCCCAACAATATAATAAAATGTGTTATAGTGGTAGGGATACCTTTGGCTGTGCCGAACCTTGAAATTACTTCAAGAATAAATTATCTAAACAAAAAGTTTGACAACATGGGTACTGCATATGCTTACATTATACCTGCCTTGAGAAAGGCAGTGCAAGCAGCAGGCAGAGCCATAAGAAGCGAAAAGGACAAAGCGGTAATAATATTCATGGACAAGAGGTACAAATGGCCAATGTACTTATCTGTTATAAAGGATTCCATACCAAAAATATACGGGATAGAACGGCTGCCAGAGATAGGGGAATTCCTAAAGGAATAAGCATAGCGTTGCGATATGAAAAGAGAAATTATATTATATTGAAATCTTTCCTGTTTTGAATCCCAGGTCTGTTTTTGCATAAAAAAGCGTATTAAATTTACCTTCCTATTAAAATAGTCGTTTAAAAAGGGTGAAAAAATGAGTGAATTATTTAAAAGATACGAATTGCCAGCATTGCCATACAACATTGACGCGTTGGAGCCATACATAAGCAAGGAAGTAGTGGATGTGCATTACAATGGGCACCACAAAGGCTATGTAACAGCAGTAAACAAGCTTGTAGACAGATTTGAAGGGGTCGTAAATGGGGATGTGACAAGCTATGACATGCAAGGTATTATACGAAACATAGTATTCAATCTAAATGGACATAAGCTCCACAGCCTCTATTGGAAGAACATGAAACCTGCTGCAAAGGAGGACAACATGCCAGGAGGCATCGTTCTAGATATGATAAACAAGCAGTACAAAAACGTTGACAGGTTCAAGCAGATTCTTTTCGAAGCCGCCAACTCTCTCCCCGGCACAGGATGGACAACCCTAAACTACGATGTGGAAAATGGCAACTTGCAGATAATGACCTACGAGAACCATTTCATGAACCAGATAGCCGAGCTTCCAATAGTCCTTATACTGGACGAGTTTGAACATGCCTACTATCTCCAATACAAAAACAAAAGAGCAGACTATATAAACGCCTGGTGGAACCTCATAAATTGGAGCAACGTAGAAACAAGGCTAAGAAAAGCAATAAATGATTACAAGGCTTAAAATAGCGCGTTTATTCCTTTTATTTTTTTACTTTCTTTTGCAATAACTCTTTTGCCTGATCCTCATTCATGAAAACGTTTATTATATTTAAAAGCCTAATTTAAAAGGATAAAAATGCCTTATGATGAAACAATTCCGGAATTAAAGCATTCATCTGTAGTATACAAAAACATGAAGGATCCGGAACTTTTAAGGCTTTATTACAAGATGAACTCGCTTAAAGCTGAAAACATAATGGAAGCTGCGGGCTCTTCGCCAACAGACATATTCATAGGAAGATATAATTATCCAAAAGTCTATATAGGACCTTTATCACCATTGGAATTCGGAGATACATCACTGCTTGCAACACCTGAAAAATGGCGCAGCCTTTCAATACCAGAAATAATAAACATGCGAACCAAGCTAGTTAGAGGATTGTACCTTTCAAACATCTACAACGTAGAAAAAGGAAAGATAGAAGAGCAGATAAGAGACCTGGCACTTGCAGAGAAACCTGCTGACATAGAGATGTACTTCAAAAGCAAGCCCCATTTCATACCTTCAAACAACGATGATGTCCAGCCTTTTGGACCTAGCGCAGCAATAAGAAATGTGGAACTCCACAACATAAAAGCAGATAAGAAAATAGAAAGAAGCTATTACGATACTGACGCAAAGGCTGCGACTAGCATAGTGGAGCTTTACAACAGGGGGCTGCCGATATCAAAGATAGACATAGCACTATCTGCAGGGCTTTTAGGGATCAAAAAATACAGAAAATTTGTGCCTACAAGATGGAGCATAACCGCAACAGATGACATAATATCAAAGAGCAACCTCCAAGAGGTAAAAGAAAATGAGAGCATAGATGCGATTTATGCCTATTTCCATGTATCGCTTGATAACCGCTGGCTTATTTTCTTCATACCAGGGAGCTGGCAGTACGAGTCTGCAGAAGCATGGTATCCACATACCATATGGAACATGGAAGGATCTAGCATAAACATAGAAGCTTCCTATGAAAACTATAACGGAAGAAATACCTACGCGGAGATAGGTGGCTGCTATTATGCCGCAAGAGTTGCAGTAACTGAAAAACTCAAAGAAATAAAAAAACAGGCAGTAGTGCTCATATTAAGAGAAGTACATGAGGGTTACTTGCTTCCAGTAGGCGTATGGAACGTGAGAGAGCATGTAAGGGAGACACTTGCAACCACCCCCACAGTAATGCACAGCGTAAACGATATGCTTAATTATATAGACGAAAAGATGGAAATCAAGCACAAAGGATGGATAAGCAACACCCACCTTCTAAGGATTCTTACAATGCAGAAAAGACTCGACTCTTATGTAAAAACTTGAATTGGCAAAAGCCGTAGCTGTGGTTTTATAACACAAAAGCAAAATCTGCAAACTAGAACAGGCTGCTTAACACGGAAATTGCAAAATTGCAAAAATTTATTTGAAAAATAGTATAGAATTAAAATTGATTAAAAAATCAAAGCAAAAAGCAAAACGAAAAATCATTCTTACTCCTGCCTTAGAAGTTGGCTGAGAAGCTTACTATCTTCTTTGAATTCGTGCAAATCGCGCTCTAATACTCTTAAAAGATCGTCAAGTTCATACATCTTTCTCCAATATTATTTCGACGTATGTCCTCTTTTACTTGTTGGGGAAGACTCTTGAAAATTTCATTTGCCTTCTTCTCTATCTGCCTTATTATAGCGTCACTTATTTTTACTGGTTTTCCTACTCTTTGTTCGTTTACATCTAACTTCTCTATTGGAGGATGCTCTATCAAACGAAGACTCGAAAAGAATTTCGAAAGCGGAATGCTTCTCGCTCCTGTATCCATACTAAAGCGCATTATTGCGTCCTTTCCTTCTTCAGTATATTTTCCAGGTATATAAAAGATGATAGCATTTTCAACTCCTCCTATATAAGAAGCTGCTCAAGCAAAGAATCAGGAGGATTTAAAGGCAATTCTTAGGACAGTTCAGGAATCACTAGACAGAAAGGCAGAATAACTTGGTATTATGTAAGATAAATAGGTTAAAAGGTTTTTAACTTAAAAATATACGCCCTTGCCGG
>JBMFSF010000022.1:0-12645 GCA_049967695.1 Candidatus Micrarchaeia archaeon | reverse complement strand
ATTATTGGTTATTTATTAACAATTATTGGACAAAGCTCGTATTGCTTTGCTTTGTTTTAGGTTTTTATGATTATGGTGAGCAAACATAGCAAAATGTGTAGCATAAATTTTTAAAGTTTCGAATATAATATATGTAAGGCTTGAACAGTTATAGTGGTTATGTGGTTGAACTTCCAAAATATTTATTTGATATAGAAACAGAGTTGTTGAGGGGATTAAAGGGCAGGTTTGTGGGGCTGACCCCTGCACAGCGTTTTGACATGATAAAAAATCTTGTCGCTACAATAAACCCAATCCTTACTGTAGACGAGTTGAAATTGATAGAACAGGATATGTTAGACCTTGGAGATTTTACCCCCTTCCTTCAGAGTAACGATGTAGAAGATATAATGATAAACAACACCAAGAATGTTTTTGTTTATGATTCTAGAAAAGGCAATGTGAATACAGGAATAAAGTTCAAAAGCCAAGCAGAATTGGAACGCTTTGTGCGCAAGCTAGAACTTTACGCTACTAACGAGACAATATCTGACCAGATACTTGATGTGCACCTTCCTTTCGGAAGTAGGGTAAACATAGTTTCATCTCCTTTGGGCTATGATATAACAATCAGGAATTCAAAGAGAGAACCGTTAAGTATATTAGACCTTATAAATAGGCAGGAGCTGGATTATAGGATAGCAGCAAGGCTTTGGCTTTATACTGAGGGCTTGCACGTAAAGCCTGCTAACATCCTTATAGGTGGGATGCCTGCAAGTGGTAAGACAACCTTGCTAAATTCACTTTTTTCGTTCTATAGACCTGAAGAAAGAGTTATTACAATAGAAGAGACTTATGAGCTCAACACATCAACCCAAGAAAATTGCGTAAACCTTGAGACAAACCAGGATATGCCTCTGATTACATTGGTAAATAACGCTTTAAGAATGCGACCCGACATAATGATAATTGGGGAAGTAAGGGGACCTGAAGCAAATGACATGATAACTGCAATGAATGTTGGCAAGATCTGCGTTGGAACTATTCACGCTTCGTCGAGCAGAGATGTGATTAATAGGCTGCAGCACTTTCCAATGAATGTCCCGAAAGATATAATTCCAGTAATCGATGCAATAATAATAGTTTCTCCAATATACATTAAAAACACAATCACAAGAAAGATAACCCAAATATCAGAAATATCTGGGATAGAAGACCAGGTGCTGCTTTCAGATTTATATGTATACGATTATAAATCTCAGAAAGGAAGCCCGATAATGCCAAGTGTAACATACAGAGACAACCTTTCAAAACTCCTTGGCATAAGCCCTATGGACATAGTAGAAGAAGAAAGGGCCCGTGCACTGCTTCTGGAAAAGATGAATAATATGAATCTTACAAAAATTGAAGAAATACATAATGTTGTTGAAGATTATTATAAGGATCCTGTTGCTACACTTGAAAAGTTCAATATCAAAGGAGTAAAGCCAATCGTTCAATAAACTCTGTAAGCACATTAACGCTGCATTTCATTCATAAAATTATTTAAGTATACTTTTGCCAAGGCAGCATATTTTAAAGCCTTCCTTCTTGCTAAAATACAGAACTTTTTATTATTTTAATTCGCCAATTACTACTTGCTCTCGCATATGCAGGTATTGTTGCAAGCAAAAAATATTTAAGAAATAATAAAATGCTTAAATTTGATAAAATTTTTATATTATGGATTCTGCCTCTTAATTTATGCCATATTAGATGTGGCATAGCAAAGCTTAAAAGCTTTTATAACCAATTAATTTTGTGATTATATGCCCAAAAATAATCCTATGAAAAAAGAGGTATATAAAGAAGATAATGCGGTTGAAGTAAAAGAAAGCAAGCACATGATAAATGCACTGGCCTTTGTACTTTTGCTTATCGGATCTCTTTTCCTTTTAAGTGCGTTGTTTTACAGCAACTTCGTTAGCGTTGGTATACCAACCCTTACAGGATCTTCAGTAACTTTAGGATCAATCTGGTTGTCTATTTTATATGGGGTAGCTGTGGTTAGTACCTTGACATTACTGCTTTTGAGTTTCATGATACTTATACCAAAAATGCCATTTGCTGAAAGATACTCTATATCAGCTACAATGATATCTGGCTTCAGTGTAATAATCCTGTCAATGAGCAGCAGCATAGAATATGCAAGTGCCATAGCTGGATTCATAATAGCACTTATCGGAGGAATATTGGTATACAAAACCGATCTGTAACCCTTATTTATTTTTGATTTTTTTATATTTGCACACATTTGATAAAGGGCATTCGATACATGCAGGAGAATTTTTGAAGCAGAATTCTTTTCCCAGTTTTACAAGCTGTGCATGAAGGTCTTTGTAAATTTCTAAATCATCTGGAATTTGCTTTTCAAAATATTTTTGCATTTTATCGTATGGCATATCTTGCCTAATGCCGTTTACTCTTTCCATTATCCTTCTTGTATATGCGTCTATTACAAACGTCTTCTTGTTTGCTGCGTAAAGTATTATAGAGTCTGCGGTTTCTGGCCCTATCCCTTTCAAGCTCAGCAATTCTTTTCTTAGCTGCTTTTTCTCCAATTTAAAAAAATTATCAAGGCTTCCATAGTTTTTAATAACATAGTTTGAGAAATATTTCAAGTATGCTGCTTTTTGATGGTAATAGCCAGACGGTCTTATATATTTTTCTAGATCTGAAATATTCAAATTGCATATCTTTTCTATATCGATCAGATTGCCTTTTTTAAGATTTTGTATTGCTTTTTCTACGTTGCCCCAAGAAGCCTGCTGGGTTAGTATTGCTCCTATTGCAATTTCAAAATCTGAATCTCCTGGCCACCAATTTTGGAATCCGAAATAATTCAAAAGAATTTTATAAATAAAGCGTACTTGAGCCATATAATCGGCTTAAGTAAGAATAAAGCCCAAGGTTATAATGCTTGCTATTTGAGCAAGCACTATTCTTGTGGTTTCTTGCTTAGTTTCTGTATGAATGCTTTTGGGGATTCCCCTTCGCAAGTTACTCCAAGGCTCTTGCAGGTTCCTGCAACCTGTTTCATTTTTGCATTGAGATCTTTGCCGTAGATCTGTTCGCTTTTTGTCTTTGCTATTTTTTCTATCTGTTCTTTTGTAAGGTTTCCGACTATTTCGTCTTTTGTTTTTGCGCCATGCTGCAGTCCCAACTCCTTCAGGATAAGCGCACTTGTTGGAGGCAAGCCCACTTCCACTTTGTAAGCTTTTGTAGATGTATCTACAATTATTTTTACAGGAACCCTTATCCCTTCAAAATCTTTTGTCTTTGAGTTTATCTCTGCAACAATCGCATTTAAATTCACGCCAAGCGGCCCAAGGCTCAATCCAAGCGGTGGACCTCCAGAAGCTTTTCCTCCTTCTATCAAACTTGAAATTATAGTTTCTGCCATATAAATCACTTATTTTTGTATATTTAGCTTTCTTTAGCTTTCTGTATAACTCTTGCAGTATTAGCTTTAGCAGTTATAGGTATTGGTACAACAACATCCATAAGCTCAACAGTTATTTCGCTTTTTAAATCGTCCAATTTAATAACTCTTGCCTTGTAACCTTTGAACGGGCCAGCAGTGAATTCTATAATATCCCCTATGGAAATCTGCTGCTTAAGTGCTTTTGGAGCCACCATCTTATCAAGTTCCTCTTCAGAAAGCGGTTTTGAAAGTATTCCTTTTATATTCTTCTCTTGTGAGATAAATGTCTTGCATACTGCTTCGTCCTGGCATTCCAAAATTATGTAGCCGTGGAGCCCGTCAATTACAGTTATGGAGTAGACTTCAAAATTGCCGTTTGCGGCCTTGTTTTCAAGTATGCTTGCCACTATTTTTTCTTGACCTGAAGTAACTTTTACTACAAAAAACACAATATCACTTGCAGATTAATATTCTATTTACGTCTAACCTTTAATAATTGTAAGATTAGATTTAATATATTTATATATCTTTATTTAATGCTTATAAATCTTTTTGAAATCGTCTCCAGTGTTTGTAAGCTTGATGTCCGCTTTGAGATGTGCACATTTATACAGCTTTACTGACAATTATATAAATGTAGCAAACAAATAATATATGCAAAAATATGAATACTATGCATATATGCTTGGCAAATATCCTCATCAGTATTAGTTGATAATTGCTTGTAAGATGCAGATACTTTAAGCCACACAGTTTCTAAATGTGCATTTGCTAAGGAATGGTGATGTTTTGCAAGAATCAAATGACAAATTGGATTTGGACTATATAATTTCAGAAACCGAGCAGATCAACGAAAAGCACAAAATTCTTAGGAAGGTAATATTTAGGCTTGTGAAAGGGAAGATAAGTGGTACTACTCTAGATTCGGCAATAAAAGTTATCAGAGATCTTTCTTCAAAAGGGATAAATGCAAGTGTTACAATATTGAACGAGAAAGTGGATGATACAACCAAAGCAAGGTATAATACAAATTCCTACATACAGCTAGTAAAGCAGCTTTCAAGGCTGAACCTTAAAGCAGATATTTCTTTGAGGCCAAGCCAGCTGGGTTATTTTTTGAACACGAAGTTATTTGAAAAAAATATTACAGAGCTATCTGATACCCTTAAGAAGCTGGATTATGGGCTTTGGGTGGAGCAAGAGAAGAACATAGACACATATTCTATTATTGAAAACTTTGGTTTTGACAAGATGGGTACGGAGGCTACTTATAAGCAGATAAATTCAAAAATCTTTGACTCAAAAATAAACAACAGCAGAGTAAAAATAATACCAGACTCTTTCGCGTATGGTGCAGGCGAGTCTGGCCAAGATCTTGCAATAAGAAAAAAGATCGAATTAATAAAAAACACTTCTATATTAGCATCCAAAGTATACTTACTGGAGCCGGATGAAAAATCTATACTCTATATGCAAAAAATGCAGAAGGAAGTCTCTAAAAATATAATTTTCGAAATGCCTTATGGGATTGGGAACAAAAAGATTAATAAACTTTTGAAGGCAAATTTGAATATGAGCATATACCTGCCTTATGGAAAGGACTGGTCAAAATACGCTATAAATAGGCTTACAGAAGGCAGAATAAGGAGGATAGCTGTAGCAGTATTGGATCGGTGGCAGGGCACTAAGATCACAAAATGATTGTATGGAAGAAAACCGTCATATAAATCTTATAACTGGAGCAACTAGCCATCTGGGGATCAGCATAGCGAAAAAGCTGATTGAGGCTGGCGAGGAGGTTCGAGCCATAATTCCTGAAAAGCCTGCTGTAAGCTCTGAATGGAAGAATCTTCCTCCTGGTGTCAAGCCCTACGTGGTAAATCTTACATTTAAGAACGATGAAGACAAAAAGAATTTGGAAGAAGCTCTTGAAGGAGTTGACAGGGTATTCCATTTTGCAGGGGCAGTTTTCAATTACAAATTTACCTACAACCAGTTTATAGATATAAATGTTATAGGGACTGAAAATCTGCTCCGTACAGCAAAAGAGGTAAATCTCCGCACCGGAGGGCAGATACATTTTCTTTATTCAAGCAGCGTAACAGTATATGGCTATAGAAGGCGAGGAGTTGTTCTTACTGAAGATTCGGAGCTGAAGCCCGCCAGCCCGTATTCAGAGAGCAAAGTAATGGCAGAACAAGTTATCAAGTCATACTGCGATGCCTACCCAAACATGAAATATACAATATTCAGGCTTGCGACTTTTTTTGGTGATGGATATAACGCCCCAATATTCAAGGTATTCAACCTGGTAAAAGAGGGGAAGATGCCAATAATAGGGGACGGAAAGAACTTTCTTACTTTTGTAAATATCGAAGACATAATAGAAGCTTTTATACTGGCCAGCTCAAAAAATGAGGCAAGCAGCAACAAGATCTACAATCTGACTGATGGTGTAAACCATGAAATGAAAGCGTTGCTGGATTTGGCGGCCTCCCTACTTAATGTAAAGCCTCCGGAAAAAAGGGTCAACTTCCTGCTTGCAAACCTTGCAAGGAAGGTTATGGATATAAACTATGACGAATTCGAGTTCATAACAAGCGATAGGATAATTTCGATAGACAAGATCAAAAAAGAGCTTGGGTTCTTTCCTAAGAAGACCCTAGAAAATGAGGCAAGCGAGCTTGTAAAAGAATTTTTGGAAAAAGGCAAGACGCTTAATTCCTGAATATAGCAGATCTTTAATTCGAGTGATTAAATGAAAATAGGTAAAGTAGAAAAATACATACATGATACTCTAGAAGCAAAAGGTGCAATGTTTTTTAGTCTTATAGACCCTTTGGATTACAAAAGCATAGACCATGCAGTGGAAACAGCTAAAGCTACAGAGAAGGGAGGCAGTGATATAATACTCATAGGCGGAAGCATAGGCGTGCAGGAGGAAATCCTAAACAACACTTCAAAAGCGATAAAAGAGAATGTAAGTATACCTGTTATAATATTTCCAGGCAACATAGCTACAATAACGCCATATGCTGATGCCATTTATTTTATGTCACTGCTTAACGCCAGGAATCCCTACTGGATAATACAGGCGCAAGCCCTCGCATCTTCCACTATAAAAAGGCTCAATATAGAGCCCCTGCCGGTAGGTTATATTGTTGTAAGCCCTGGAGGCACAGTGGGCTGGGTTGGAGACGCGAATCTTGTTCCTAGGGAAAAACCGAAGATCGCTAGCGCATTGGCTTTAGCCGGCGAGTTTCTTGGCAATAGGATTATTATAACGGATACAGGATCTAATCCACGGCTTCAGAATTCTGGCCCAATAGAATCGGATATGATAAGGACCGTAAAAGAAAGTATTACCGTACCTTATATTGTTGCAGGAGGCATAAATACCTGCGATGAGCTTAAAAGGGTATACGAGGCTGGCGCAGATATAGTCCAGATAGGCACCGCCTTTGAAAATGCTGATGATGCATTCAAGCTTGCCGAATCTTTTTCAAGAATAGCAAAAGAAGAGGGTGCTAAAAAGCTGAAGAAGATACTATGAGGCAGATGGCTCTTCTTGAAATAGAGAGGATAATACAGGAGCTTGACATATCTGGCTATTATATAGACAAAATCTACGAATTTGCCGAAAATTCTTTCAGGATAAAACTGAGCAAGGGCAGCACTAAGAAGAATCTTGAAATTATAATCCCTTTTTCAATAAACTTTACAAAATACCTGGTTTCCGCAGCTCAACCAACAAACTTTGCCATAGCAGCCAGGAAGCTGCTTTCAAACAACAGCGTAGTAGGGGTAAGGCAGCTTAACAAAGACCGCATAATAGAGATAGAAACAAGAAAGAAGGGCTTATCATATTTCTTGATTATAGAGCTTTTTGCTAAAGGCAACCTTGTAATAGCTGACAGCTCCCATAAAGTCCTGCTTGCCTATTCTAAATACAAAGGTTCGGAAAGGGAAATTAGAAAAGGAGACGAATACTCTCTTCCTGAAAATTCAAGCAGGATTAGGGGCATCTCTGCAGCTAAAAATGTAATAGAGCGTGTTGCAGCATACAAAAACATAGGGATGGTTTATTTAGAAGATGCAATATTGAAAGCAGGGCTTGATCCCAGAGCAGATGCTGCCTCAATTCCTGATACAGACATGCAGAGACTGCTTGAAAAAATAGAAGAAGAGATAAAAGAATCAAAATCTGGCAGCTCTTACGTATACATGGACGAAGATAAGCCAATAGACTATTCAATAGTCAAACTCAAAAAGTACGAAGGCAAGCCGGTCTTAGAATTTAAAACGCTTTCGGAAGCGCTTGATCTTTATTGCAATCATGAAATGCTTCTCGCCAAAGAAAAGCCAAACCCACAGATAGAGAAGCTGAAAAAGAGTATAGAGAAGCAGAAACAGCTCATGTTAGAGCTTGACAAAAAGGCAGATGAGTACAAGAATATCGCAAACTTGATATTTGCGAATATGAACTTAATAAACCAAGTAATAATAACAATCAGGGAAAATGAAAATATTCCAAAAGAAAAACTTGAAGCAATTCTACCTTTTGCAAAAGTTCTAGCCATAGACAAAAAAAGCAAGACAATTAAGCTGGAATTATCTCAATAAAAAGTTCAATTTTTATATTTTTGAGATAAATACAAATTACAATAAATTGCGGGCTTGTACAACAATGCTGCAAGCAAATTAGAGTAATAAAATGGCTATAAAGATAACTTTTTTAGGCACTTCAGGAGCTACACCTACCAAAAGCAGAGGGCTTCCTAGCGTAGCTTTGGAATATGATAAAGATCTGATCCTTTTCGACTGCGGGGAGGGTACGCAAAGGCAGATGCTAAAATATGGGGTAAATTTGTCAAAGATATCATATATATTCATATCGCACATTCATGGCGATCACATCTTTGGAATTCCTGGGTTGATAAGGTCTCTTGCATTGAACGGGAGATCAAGGGATTTGCAAATTTTTGTGCCTTCTGAATCTGTTGAAAAATTCAAAAAGCTGCTTTATTTTGACAAGCAAATACTCTCATATCCGATAAAGATAATTAGCGTAAGGCAGGGAAGGCAAGTCAAAACTTCGGGCTTTGAGATCCACGCATTCAAGCTAAGCCATTCAGTAGAAAACTATGGCTATATTTTTATGGAGAAAGACCACAGGAATTTTATCGTAGAAAAATGTCGCAATCTTGGAATAGAAGGCACTGAGTTTTCGGAATTGAGCAAAAGGAGCAGGATTGAAAAAGGTGGCAAAATTATCAGAATAAGCGCAGTTACCAAAATAACAAAAGGCAAGAAAATAGCATATGTAGCAGATACGCGACCTCTAGCATCAACAGTAGCGCATGTAAAAAATGCAGACTTGCTTGTGCACGAGGCTTCGTATGACGAGAGTATGAAGCATCTTGCAGCAGAAAGGATGCACTCCACAGCAAGAGAGGCTGCAGAAGTAGCAAGCAAGGCACACGCAAAGAGGCTTGTACTTTTCCATATAAGCGCAAGATACAAGACATCAAGGAAGCTTGAGAATGAAGCGCGAAAGGTATTCATTAACACATCATTTGCTTATGACGGAATGGAGATAAATTTGTAAATCAATATATAATTATCTGTAAAATAAAATAAGCAGAAAAGGGTCCGTAGTCCAGCGGTAAGACGTCACCTTGACAAGGTGGAGATCGGAGTTCGACTCTCCGCGGACCCATATACTTCAAGCCTTTAAGCCTAATCTTGGGTGCCTTGATCCTAGTATTCAAGTGCACAATAATAAAAGCAGATTAGCCATAATTTTTATGTTCTTGCTATCTACAATGGCTCATGGATTATTTTGTATATTCTTTCCGCTTTTATCCTGCCTATGCCTTCGACTTTCATTAGCTCTTCAATACCTGCATTTGCTATGTTTTCTATGCTTTTGAAATGGGATAAAAGCGAAGCGGCAAGGCTATTTCCTATACCTGGCAAATTTCCGATTACGCCCATCTTGTAATCCAGATCTGTGCGAAATCTTGCATTTCCTTTTATGGAAGGCTGCCTCTTGCTCACTTCCTGCTCGTGCTTTGCAATGTAATATATCAGGTCTGCAGAATCCTCCAAATCCTCTGCTCTTACAGCTTGGACTCCAATGTCTATAAGCAGCGAGGCAAACGCCCCGTTTATAGAAGAGGGCTTAAGCTTGAAATCATACCTGCTGCCTTCCAAAAGTATTATTGGCATTGGATAAGCTTCACTTAGCCTCCTAGCCTGCTCGAAAAGCCTCCCGCTTGTAAGAGAATTTTCAAAATCCGGCACAGACTTCCTTTCTATTGCGATCCTGTCTGATATTACATAGTCTCCTACGGGCAATATAGCTCTTTCTATTGTAAGTTCCCTGGCTTCGAGCGCTTCGAGAAGCTCATTGTTCTTTTCCCTCGTATCTACAATTATTTTGGGCATGTAATGCACTTTATCTATACCTGCGGAATGTTATGTTGTTTATCTCTATTACCTGATTGGGTTGTGATGGTATGAATTCAAAATATACAAAATTAGCCTGCTCTCCAGAAGTGAAATTTGCTGTTAGGTTATAATTTTTCAACTTGGAAGTTATGTTAAAATCGTATTCGTTTTGTATTTGTGCATTTTTAACGATAACCCTTAATTCGCCAGTGCTGTAGTTCAACAAAGCAGAGAATGACATTTTTGTACTTATGCTTTGATTTGTTATTAGGCAGGTAGCCATGTTACTGCATGGCGCATATGTTGTTATATAGCCCATATAGCTGTTGTTATAGAAAGGTGTCCAGAAAGTCTGCGGCGTGCCACTTACATTGATAATGGCAGTAGGATACCAATTGGGATTAGAGCTGTAAACTGATGCATAGCTTACGTAACTGTTGAATATATGGCTTTCTATGGCTTTATATATGCTGAAGACTATCGTGCTATTTGTGATTACAGGCCTGCCAAAGACAGGCTCTAAGTAGCTGTATAAAATGCTTTGCATATATGGACTGTAAGCTGACCTATCGATTATTATAAATCTAGTATTGTAAGAATAAAGCGTAAATATTGTCTGATTTGTAGTGTTCTGGTTTACCGGATATGGATAATTCAACGAGGTTAGATTTGGAGTAGCCAAAAGATCCTGTGCTTGTAATGCAATAGGCAAGTTGAATAGCAGGTTCCATTGCGTTGTATTGATCCTTGAAAGATAACCTCCTACAAGAGGCTTGTGTGTTATGGATGTATAAAATGTTGCTTTGCCCATATACAAAGCAGGCAATGCCCCAGGCAATGGAAATGCAGGAAGATACAATACCGAGAAGTTTCCCGAAACATTTGCGATATCATATAAAGGACTTGGTATATGTATCTTTGTAGTATATAGAGAAAGCATATTGCCGTACATGAAACCGTTGTTCCCTATTAAGTATATTATGCATGCCAAGGAAAGCAGCAACAGCCTATTATTTTTGCTGTCTTTCAAAATTTTTAGGCTCTTTATTTTTTCAAGCTCCATAAATCCATAGCCAGTAAGCACTGACAATGCGAGAATCGCTATAAATTCGAAACGGCCTGGCTCCCTTAAAATGTTTAATATCGGTATATGTTTTATTATAAGGTATATGCCAGGAATGCTTGAAGGAGTATTGAAAAGTTGTATATATGGCCCAAGAGAGATCCATGCAAACAATACTGCCAGAACAACCCACACCTTCGAATTTTTAAAGTTTTTATATACTGCCAAAGCAGACAAAGCTATTACAATATAGCCTATAAATCCTGCCCTTTCAGAATAGGAGTCAATGCCTCCGAAAACATAAAGTTTCGAAGCAATGCCTTTTATAGAGTTCAAAAATATGCCATTGAATACGCTAGGAATGAAAAATGACATTACAGGGTTGCTAAAAAGCTCGTTTGATAATACAGAATTTTCCTGGTTTATTGCGCTGCCTCCACTTATCAGCGCCTTTACAGTAGGTATTATACCCCATAATCCAGCAACCAACGCCACAATTATAGATATTGCCATTGCAGCCAAGAATTGTTTTTTAAGCAATTCCTTTTTTTCCTTGCCAACAAGATAGCAAACCAGTATAGTAAGCAGTGCAAGAAGTATCATTACTGCATATTCTATGTTGGAACCGAATGCTATGGCTATTATTGTAATGCCTAGTGCCGCAGCATTTGCATAGCTGCTTCTATTTGATTCTGAGTGAACCATTTTTAAGAAGAAGTATACTGCAAGAGGCAGCCATTCTATATTCATAAGTGGCAGCTCTGCTATAGATTGGGCTATGTGCCTTGTGCTGAAACTGAATACGAACCCAGAAAGGAAAGATGCATACGTGTTTCCTGTAAGATATTTTACAAGTATGAACATTGTCAGGCCTGAAAGTGCAAAACTCATGAAAAATAACACATTAAATGCAAAAGCCGTGCTCACAGCTTGGAATGGTATAGATACAAGCCCTGCCAGAGGAGTCAAAGTAAGGTATGCAAGGTTTGAACCAATGGGCCAAAACAGCAGTTTAGTATAAAAAAGAGGCATGCCATTGAAAATTGCATATTTGACCCACCACAAGTCCCAGAGGCTTTGATAGATATCTCCGCCATTGCCTAAAACTGTTGTGGTAGAATTAAGCGTTATATTTGGGAACATCAACAGCGCTACTGCAAGATAAATTATAGATACAAGAGTGTAAATTTTTATCTCTTGCATGTGCTTTGAGAGGTAATCTTTAGCAGCGTACCTTATGCTTTTTCTGTTTTTATTATTAGATTCACTATTTTTATGTTCAGCATTTTGATATTCGGGTGTAGCCATATACCCACTCTATCTTCTTTTCTTATATAATTTTATTTAATTTATTAATTTTAATTGCAGTAATTTAACCCTTTGGCTTTTATTTGCTTATAGCTCTCTTTGAAAGTTCTACAACTACTTTTGAGCAGATAAAAGTGCTTCTATAGTTACTAATGTTGCAATGCTTTTTACTGTTTCTGGATTCAGTTTATTTGCAAGATGAAGTTCTTGTTGTTCAGCAACTTGTTCTGCAAGAAGTTGTGGATATATTCTGTGCTCGAAGAAAAAGCATTTAAAATCAACTTCATAATATGACAATCAACACAAGTATTTAAAATATTAACCTATGTTTTTGAACTCATTTTAGGGTTTGTTGTGCTAAATGGTACTTGCTTCTGTA
>JBMFSF010000021.1:0-12652 GCA_049967695.1 Candidatus Micrarchaeia archaeon | reverse complement strand
TGGGGTTGCCGAGATTTGAACTCGGATCTGCTGGTTTCTTCATAAATCGAATTTCCAGATTTTAATCATTGCATTTCTGCTCAATAAGCATAAATATCTGGAGCCAGCCGCACTGCCAGGTTATGCAACAACCCCTTTAAATATGTTTTTGACAAAATTAAATCAAATACTTTGCATTATTATTTGATATTTTAATTTATAAAAGTTGGTATTGTGCTGCTCTTTTCCATATATGCATCAAATATATCTATCAATATAGAAACTTTCAAAATATTGAAAGAAATAGCAAATCCTTTAGCTACGCAGATTTTTGGCTATGTGAATTCCAGCTTTGTTGTGGTGCTGCCTCTGCTTGTACTTTACATGTACCTTAAAAAGGATAAGGACGTTTACTCTTTTGTAATAGCAGGTATATCGCTTTACGTTGTATCTGACCTGCTCAAGGCATTTTTCAAAGAGCCAAGGCCTTGCAATGTCGAAAGCCTGAGTTGGATAAACCACATTTCCTGCGAAAGTAGCTATTCCTTCCCAAGCAACCATGCAACCGTGCTTTCTGGATTGAGCCTATTTTTAGGCAAATACAAGTATATAAGGATTTTTTATGTTGCCTGGCTTTTCACAGTGCTTTTCGGAAAGCTTTATGTTGGGGCGCATTATATTACCGATATAATTGCAGGATTTGCGATAAGCATTGCAATAGCATACTTTATATTTGAAAACAGAAAAAAGATAAATGAAGCAGTGAATAATATAGTAAAAAGGCTGTTTTATAAGCTTAGCATAAAGTGAATGTATGGAAAAAGGCAAGAAGGAAAAAATAGAATATGCTATAATAGGAGTTGCACTTGTTGTAAGCATTATTACTTTTGCACTTGTTAGAAACAACTCTTCAAGAATATCAAAAGACTCTATATCATATTTAATAAAGTATGACAATGTAGAAGTAAATTCGAGCGTAATGAGCGAACTTTATAGCATATCAAACAACAACACTATTGCTGATGCAATAGGAATGGGCAATACTTCATTAAATTTCAGCTATAAAATGAATGATTATCCTCTATATTTTAATGGAAAGCCAGTAGTTATGTATATAGGAGCAGACTACTGCCCCTACTGCTCCATGACAAGATGGGGACTTGTTATTGCATTAATGAGGTTCGGAAATTTTAGCAGACTGCACTACATGACTTCTTCCTACAATGACGTATTTCCAAACAGCCCTACATTCACCTTCTACAATTCGAGCTATTTAAGCAATGAGATTTCGTTCATGGAGGCAGAGACACATACAAACATAATAAACAAAAGCAGTGGCTTTTATTACCCCCTGCAGCAACTGAATTCTATTGAAAATGCAGTCTTTAACAAATATGACTTGAACAACAAGACATTCCAAGGAGCAATCCCATTTTTGGATGTAGGAAACATTACTTATTCTGTAGGTTCAGTGGCAAGCCCCCAGGTCTATGCAGGCATGAACTGGAGTTCTGTTATAGAAAGCATGAAAAATCCCAATACAAATATTGCAAAATCCATAATAGGAGAAGCGAACATATATACTGCAGAAATATGTGCCGCGACCAATAATACCCCAAACGTATGCAACTATAACTATGTTAGGAGCATAGAAAGCGCGTTGCGTGCGCAAAACAAGATATAATCAAAATTATTTTGGAGAGCAAAAATTGCATAGACTTGGCTTGCGCTTATGAAGAGATTTTGGCAAGAAGGCTTTTGGCTTCATATCTTCTCGAACTTATTATGTTGTTTTCTTCTTCAGGATCTTTTTCGATATCGTATAACTCGTCTTTCATTTTTCCGAAAAAGTGGACAAGCTTAAGATTTCCATAGTATATTGCAGTTGCTTTGGCATTGCACTCCAGCTTGGCTTTGAGTATAGCTCTTGCATTTGAAGACCTTTTGGAAAGCAGTTTAAGCAAGGGAGCATCCCATCCCTCACTTATGCCTGTATGCTCTGATTTTACATATCTTTCTATTCTTAAATTTCCATTCAGATATTCCTCCTTTCCAGAAGCCAGGCGCAAAATTGCATCGTGAAGTGAATTTATGCTTATGTTGTTCCTTACCCTGTCGCCAAAACTGATTATTCTTCCATTCTTGTAGTTTGCAACAACCAAAGGCACATGGATCTCGTTGGCGTATGGAAACACCGAATGGTAAAGCAGATTGTGTTCGCCAAAAAGCTGGCCATGGTCTGAAGTTACTATAAGTGTGGCATCATCTAGCATGCCGTATTTTTTAAGCGTTGAAAGCATAATTGAGAGCTTTGAATCTATATAAGAGAGCCTTTTCATATAACCCTTATGAAATTCCTTGAAGGTACTTTCCTCGATCGGCATTATGCCGGAAAGATAAAGCCATTTGTCTTGCACTATGTCTCTGCTTACAGGATAGTTTTCGTGTGCTTCCATCAGATTTATGAACATGAACTTTGGCTTTTGCTCGTAATAGGCGTGAACTTGCAGATAATGGCTTATCTGTGCTATTGTATCATTAACGCCGCGGTCAAGCTTCGATGTGCCATCTGCTTCCGCAACCTGCTTGTCAAGCTTTATTCTCAGATATAGATAGAGCTTGTCAAGAAGCGCTTTTGGGATTAAACTTGCAACCATATAAGAAGCATAATACATGCGCGCCCTGGCAGGAGCAGCAAGAAAGCCCGAAACCCTTGAAGCAAGCCCTTTTTTGTATTTTATGTTGGATTCTTGCCATATATCATAGGTCTTGTCAAAACCCAAACCCAAATTGGTGAAGCTGTTCACGAAAGGATTATTGGAGAACATTATAGAAGAATAGCCGTAGGCTTTTAGCTTTAGTGCAAGAGTCTTTTCGCTTTCTGAAAGGAATTTTGTCTTGACCATCCACGGGTCTATGTCTCCTTTCTCCATAAAATTGCGGGATGCCAAAGGCAGGCTACTCACATTCTTACCAGAAAAAAATGAGGCATGTGATGTTGCGGTCCAAGTACCTGGACTTATTGCATTTTCATAAACAGTGCCTTTCCTTGCAAGATAGTTGAGATTGGGCATATAACCTGAATATGTGTCCACAGCCCTTGCGGTGTCTATAACCAGCATTATTATATTTTTCATGTTACCATTCAGCATTGTATTATATGCAGAAACAGTATTTATTATTGACTTGTAACGGTTTCAAACCGTTTCATATGTAAAAGCTTACATGCACAATATTGTTAAATGCTGCTGCAAGCAGCAAGGCAAGCAATAAATAATAAAAACAGATAAGAAAAATTATAAAAGGCATAATAGGTTGAAAAACTTCCTGAGTAATTTAAAAATATGATAAAAATATAAACAGTTGATTTTTTGGAGATATGCGTACTAAATCCTTTCTTCTACCCTTATAAAGGAGGCACCGAAAAAGTAATATACGAAGTGTATAGGAGGCTTGCAAAGAGGCATAATATAACTGTAATAACAAGCGACTTTGGAAGCAGGCCAGGTATAGAGTACATTGAAGATATAAAAGTGGTAAGGATTAAGCCCAGGATGCTAAGCATTCCTCATGGGCCGCTACCTCTTCTTCTTTTTGACGGAATAAACATGGCAATCAAAGAGGCAAACGCTGACATATACCATATAAACAACAGGTACCAATATTTCTACGACAATATCAAAACCATAAAAGGCATGGGAAAGAAGCTGGTCCTCACAATACACAATTCTCTTCCAAGAAATATAGAATTTGCAACAGACTTTTTTGGGCTAGCTTATGATATAGTATGGGGAAGGAAGCTGATGCACCAGGCAGACCTTATAACAGGGGTATCAAATGCGGCAATATTGGAAACAGTGCCCAAGAAAGAGTTAGGAAAGGCTGTAACAATATACAACGGAGTAGATTACAAGCTTTTCAGAAAAATGAAAATAGAAAAATCCAAAGGGGAAATAGTACTTAACAATGGAAGGCTGGTGCCGCAAAAAGGGCAGGAATATCTTTTAAAAGCCTGCGCAAAGCTTTCTAAAAGCACTGATGCCACGCTGGCAATCATAGGAAAAGGACCCTTGAAGGATAAGCTTATACAAATGTCTTACAAGCTTGGAATGGAAAAACGCCTGCTTATCATAGAAGGCATAAAGGAAAGCGTGCTTCCAGTAGTTTATAATATGGCAGACGTCTTTGTAATGCCTTCTCTATATGAACCTGCAGGGCTTGCACTTATGGAGGCAATGGCATGTGAAGTGCCTTCAATAGCCACAAGGATAGGAGGCATGCCAGAAACGCTGCAAGATGCCGGGCTTTATATAAAAGAGAGGGACCCTGAAAGCATATACAGAGCAATTATATATGCAATAGAAAACAAAAAGGAACTAGAAAAAAAATCAAGAAAAGGAAGGAAGTTGATTGTAAAATACCATGATTGGAATAAAATATCAAAAATATATGAAAGCAAATTTATGGATTTGATAAAAAAGTAATTGCTATGGCCAAAAAGGAAGGCATATGGAAGGCAATAATGCACCATAAAAGGCTTAACGAGCAGGAATATTCCAAATTGATAAACAGGGTAATGCTTTTTGTCAAGCTGGGCTTCGGAGCAGGAGTCTGCATATTTTTAGTAATAAGCCTCATAGGGGGCATAGGAAAAGTATTCCAAAAAATAATCAGCATTAACCTGCTCTTATATGCTGGTGCAATAGCTGCAGTTTTTCTTGGCTATGTATTAAGGTTCGTGAAATGGAATTATTACCTAAAAAGCATAGGGATAAAAGTCCCATTGAAGCAGAATTTTATGGTTTATCTTTCTCTTTATTCTATGAATATAACTCCTGGAAAATTTGGCAGGATACTTGTGGCATATACTTTAAACAGGCTTACAAAAATAAAATTTGCAAATATAATACCCATTGTGGCTATGGATATATTTACGGATTTCCTTGGCACTGCGATAGTAGCGCTGATTGCGGCCTTATACTTTGACAAGTATATTATTTATGTTGCCATTGCTGACATAGTGCTAATGCTGCCTTTCCTATTCGTAACTAATGATTGGCTTTTCAGAAAATTCAAGAACATAATAAAAAAGCACAACAGGATAAGGATGTTTTCGATTTACGGTGACGAATATTTTTCATCCCAATCAAAATTAAACAATCGTAAGGTGTACTTAATCTCGTTACTCTCCACAATTCCTGCTGCTTTCCTTAATGCAATGGCTCTATATCTTACCATAATTGCGCTGGGTATAAAAGGAAAAATAAACGAAAGTGTTTTCATATTCAGCGTCTCGCAAGTGGCAGGCATGGTATCAGCAGTACCTGGCAATCTTGGAGTCACAGATGGCATGCTTATGACTTTCTTAAACATAACATACGGCTTGACCACAGCCACAAGCTCAGCAGTTACAATCCTTACAAGAATAGCAACCCTCTGGTTCGGGGTAATCCTTGGTATGGTTTTCCTTTTCATTACTTTCAAGTATTGGAAACCAAAAACACAGCAAAAAGCCAAAAAGCAATCAGGCAAATAAATTATTCTACAGGAAGATCTTCGTCAGAATCATTGGAATCCAGAGAATCTAAATCTTCAGAATCGGAAGAATCCATATCTTGCGTATCTTCATCTGATTGTGCATCCGCAGAGTTGCCGTGCTCCACTACAGTGATCTTTCCAAACTTTCCGGTAGAAAGCTGTGGGGTTCCTCTAAATTCGCTTACATAACCGTTTGTTACTTCTATTGTATCCCCTTCAGATATCGTATTTATGTCGTTGCCCCAAACAGACATTGTTATGCTTCCAGAATCATCTTGAAGAACAATATTTGAGACACTTAATTTCTTCCCATACTTGCTTACTACTTCTCTTACCTCTCCCTTCTGTGCAACTTTTGCTCTTATAGATACGTTACTTGCACCTACCTTTAATTCGCTGATTTTCATGAAATCACCAAAATACATTATATCATTAGGGAATAATTATTTTAATGTTTTGCATTAGATTATAAAGCACAGAATATAAAGGTTTGCATAGCAATACAGCAAAGTGCCCATGGCTTTATTATGAAACCTTGCAAATAGCAGATAATGCACAGGTTCTAATGAAAACAGATAAAGATCAATTTACAAACGTGAAAAGCGCAAGTATAATAAATAGAAAAAGAAATAAATAAAGGATTAAAGAATAGTTAAAAAAAATAAAGCAAATTAATGCAAAAGTGATTCTATGGATGAAAAACCTGCTCAAAAAATAGATCCCTCATTCAAAATAGTTATGGATCAGAAAGCTAGGCTAAAAGAAAAGCTTTCCAGCATAAAGAATAAGATAGGAGTTTACAGCGCCAAAGGAGGGGTAGGAAAGACAACTGTAGCAGTAAATCTTGCGTACGTATTAAAAAACAAGGGTTATCGTGTGGGGCTGCTGGATGCGGACATAGATTGCCCAAACATTTCTATTTTCTTGGGCATTGAAAACACAAAAATAAAGCCCATAGCACCTTTAGTCCCGGTAGATAAAGATGGCATAAAGGTCATCTCTACCGCAATGCTTACAGATGATGAAGAAAAACCGATAATATGGAGAGGACCACTTATAACAAAGATGCTTGGAGAGATGCTTGAATATACTGATTTTGGGGAATTGGATTACTTGATAATAGACCTGCCTCCGGGCACATCGGATGCGCCTTTGTCCATAATGCAGCTGCTTGACATGAACGGCTTCATAATAGTCACAACCCCACAGAAAGTATCTTATATAAACTCGTTGAGATCTGGGCTCATGGCAAAGAAGCTCAATTCAAACGTGCTTGGCATAATAGAAAACATGTCGGAAAGCGGCAGAAGCAAATATACAGAACAGCTTGCACAGGCGCTGAATTCCGAGGTAATAGGAAATATTTCAAGGTCGCCCCTTTTCAATGAATACAGCGATAATGGAAAAATTCCGGTAATCGAAAACAAGGATATTTACAATGAATTTGAAAATATCGCTAATAGCATAATAGAAAGCCTTAAAGTCTAAGCTAATGCATTTTTTTTTGGCATTTTATTCAGTATTTACTATGAAAGATTTATATATTTTTGCATTAATATTATAATAGATGGAAGGGGAGAATATCAAAGCTTTACGTAAGTAAATCGTAAGTAAATAAATTTTTCCTTATCTTTTATAAAACTCTTAACGCTTGATTTTAGAAAAGGTGTATAAAAATGGCAGATGAAAACAAATTGTCACCTCAGTATTATTTGCTTCCTGAGGGAGCAAGCAGATTAATAGGAAGAGAAGCACAGAGGACAAACATTGCTGTAGGTGTTGCAGTCGCTAACATAATAAAAACAACCCTAGGACCAAAAGGCATGGACAAAATGCTCATAAGCGACCTAGGAGATATTGTAGTTACAAACGATGGAGCTACAATACTCAATGAAATGAATGTAGAACACCCTGTAGCAAAGATTATGGTAGATGTTGCAAAGACGCAAGACAAAGAGGTTGGCGATGGCACAACATCTGTAGTAATACTTGCAGGAAACCTATTAAAGGAGGCCGGGGAAATGATAGAGCAGGGAGTTCATCCTACCACAATAATAAGCGGCTATAAACTTGCAGCAGACAAGGCGAGGGAAGAGATAAAGAGCATAGCCAAAAAGTTAGATACCAATGATAACGAAACGATGGAAAAGATAGCAATGATAACGCTAGGTTCAAAGAATGTAGGAGACGAAGAATCAAAGAAGACCCTGGCAGATATGGTAATAAAAGCAGTAAGGCAGGTAATGGAAGTTACAAAAGACGGCAGGGTAACTGTTGACAAGGACAGGATAAAGCTGGAAAAGAAGACTGGCGCATCTATAGAGGATACAGAATATGTAAATGGAATTCTGGTAGACAAAGAGATTGTACACCCTGCAATGCCAAAGGTCATAGAAAATGCAAAAATAGCACTGCTTGATGTAGCGCTTGAAATAGAAAAAACAGAAACAGAGGCAAGAATAGAGATAACATCTCCAGAACAGATGAAGGCATTCCTTGACCAGGAAGAGACAATGCTCAAGGAAATGGCAGAAAAGATAAAGAAGAGTGGAGCAAATGTCGTATTTACCCAAAAGGGAATAGATGATGTTGCACAGCACTTCCTTGCAAAACAGGGAATAAGCGCATGCAGGAGGGTAAAGAAAAGCGATATGGAAATGCTTAGTAGGGCAACCAAGGCAAGAATCGTTACAACCCTTGACGACCTGAGCCCAAGCGATCTTGGAGAAGCAGGAAGAGTAGAAGAAAGGAAGATCAATGGAGACGCAATGACATTCGTAGAAAACTGCAAGGATCCAAAAAGCGTAACAATATTCATAAGAGGAGGATCGCAGCAGATCGTAGACGAAGTAGAAAGGTCTCTAGTTGATGTAATTGGAGTTGTGACAAGCGTAATCCAGTCAGGAACATATGTACTTGGCGGAGGCGCAATCTATGTAGAGCTTGCACAGAGGCTCAGGGAATACGCAAGCCACATAAGCGGCAAAGAGCAGCTTGCGATTGAAGGGTTTGCAAATGCATTCGAAGCCATACCAAAGACCTTGGCAGAGAACTCTGGAATGGATCCAATAGACACACTTGTGCAGCTTAGGAGCAAGCACAAGGCAAAAGACGGCTATGTATATGGAGTAGACGTAATAAACAACGTAATAGCAGACATGGACAAGCGCGGAGTGTACGAGCCTAGCAGAGTAGTAGAGCAGGCAGTAATGAGTGCCGGAGAAGCTGCTGAAATGGTCCTAAGAATAGATGACATGATAAGCGGCAAGGGAAGCGGCAGAAATGCTGGCGCAGGAGGCAGCCAAGGAGGCATGCCACCAGAAGGCGGAGAGTACTGAACTCTAGAAATTTGTAAGGATTTATTTTCTTTTCATTTTATGTAATCTTTTTATTCTTATTCTTCTTATTAATATAGTTACAATAGTATATTGTATATTAAAATGGTGAGCTAGTGTTCGAGATTAAAATAGACAATGCAAAATACTGGAAGAGCTGTGTAGATTCTATAGTAAACCTAGTTGATGAGGGATCTTTCTTAATAGCAAAAGAGGGTATTTCATTAAAAGCAATGGACCCCTCAGGAATAGGGATGGTTTCTTTCTTCATGCCAAACAAAGCGTTTTCGAAATATGATGTGGATGCGCAGGCCAATATAGGCTTAAATCTGGAAAATTTTTCAAAAATACTTTCAAGCGCAAGATTTGAAGAGCAGCTTGTGATGAAGGAAAGCGGCAAAAAGCTTGCGCTGGAATTCGTTGGAAAATCAAGCAAGAGGAGATATTCACTGCCATTGATTGATGTAAAGAAAGATATAGACAAAGAACCGAAAATAGACTTTACGGCATCCGTCGAGTTAAGAAGCGATGCTTTCAAGGAGATATTGAAAGACGTTGACATGCTTTCCTCTTACATAAACTTCAGGCTTGAAAAGGATTCCTTCAGCGTGGCAGCAAAAGGAGATGCAGGCGATCTCGAAGAAGAACATAGTGCAAGCGACTACATCAAGAAGCTTGATGTGAAGAGCCCGGCAAATGCAACCTTTAACTTGGATTATCTCAGCAGGATGGTCTCTGCGGCAACCGCCAACTCGTCAATAAAGCTATGGCTGAAGAATAGCGACGACCCAACAAAGATTGAATATGAAATAGGAGACGCAAAAGTAGCGTATTACCTTGCGCCTTACATGGAAAGCTGATCTGCTTATTTTATGTCTGGCATAATAATAGTCGCTGGAACTCAGGGAGCAGGCAAAACGTCCATACTTTCAAGCCTGCATGAGCGTTACAAAATAGTAAACATGGGCACAGAGATACTTGAAAAAGCAAGCACTATGTTCGGCATAAAGAACAGGGATGAAATAAGATATCTAGAACCCGAGCAGATAAAGAAGGCAAGGGAACTAGCCCTGAAGAGACTTGCCCTGGTAGAAGACAACATGATACTTGACACGCACATGTTTGCAGTAAGAGGGGGCACAAGATTTGTTGCAGGGTTTACTATAAAAGAGCTCAAAATACTAAAAAGGCTTAAAGGATTCATATACATAGACGCTGATCCTGAAGAGATAATAAAAAGAAGGGAAAATGACAAGACTAGGAACAGGGACCCGGTTACCGAGGAGCAGATAAAAAACGAGAAAATATTCAATCTGACGCTTATAGGATCTTATGCTGCCGAGTTTGGTATACCAGTCTACATAATAAAGAACGAGAACGGCAAGCTTGAGGAAGCTATAAAGCAGATAGAAGAGGCAATAAAGGAGGTATTCAAAATAGATTAGAAGTAATTCCTAAATTTCCGATGTTATTTTAAAATGGAGTTTTGCGACTTTTGAAAGCCCTTCCATACCGAATTTGTCTTTTACTTTCTTTGCTGTCTCTATTACTGCAGGGCTTGAAGAACCTTTAGGAAGAGGTATGCTTATAGCATTTCCGAGGTCTTCTATCGCGGTTACAAATTCTGCCCTTGCAAGTATGGATGCTGCAGCTACAGATATATTCTTCTCTGCCCTTGGCATCTGTATCAGTTTTATCTTCTTGCCTTTTTCCATCAGCGCCTCGGTTATGAAATGCGCATCACCAAACTGGTCTGCTATTGCTATATTACAATCTACCTTGTAAAGCAGGTTTTCTATTGCACGAGCATGTCCCCACGCAAGCAGCTTGTTCAGGTTCTTGAATTTTTCATATAGAGCATTGTACTTTTCAGGGCCTATTGATATTATTGAATATGTGCACTCATCCTTTATTATATCTGCAAGCTTCAGAATCTTATGGTCTGGGACAAGCTTGCTGTCCTTTACGCCCATGGATATAAGATTTGCAGCATTTGAAGCACCAACATATGCGCCAGCTATAACAAGAGGACCAAAGTAATCTCCTTTGCCTGCCTCATCCGTGCCTATTGTATTGATGCCAGGAGCTTCCTGATTAGAAGCATCGCCTTCTATAAGCTTCCTAGTTTTCTGATTTAGCAAGGAAAGATCTATTTTGATGCCCTGCTTGCCATAGTATATTCTTATCTTTCCCTCGTATTCTTCCCCTTTGTATACATCGAACTGTATGCCATAGTCTATGCTTTTGATATTGCTTATTAAGTATTCTGGAGGAAGCATATAAGATATTTTTTCTATCTCTGCCCTTAGATCCATTTTATCATCAGAATTGGGCAACAGATATTTCATTAAAGCTCTCCTCTTTATAGGAAGAGGCAAGGCAGGCTTGCCATGCAGATTTGCCAAAATCCGCAAGAATGATTAAAACAGCAACCAAAAAAATACTGTGAATGTAAATATAGGCAAGGGCAGCAAGAAGGAAGGGAGAGTATGCTATAAAATTGGCTGCAACAAAGCTTGGAGAGCTGTTGCTCACCATAAGCCAGCTTCTGCTCATGGCTCCGTTAAGGCTTTTAGATTCTTTAAGAGATAACTGCACAAAAGAGTATTCGATATTGTAAATGTAAAAGGCAAGGCCAAGGGCCAATGCTATCAGAAAGATTATGGTGCTTATTGAAGCAACAATAGCACTTATACTAAAAATCTTTATCAGATGTATAAGCATTAGTGCAAACATTGCTGGTGCTATGCCGCTACCGGAAATCACCCCAAACTTGAGGATTTCGGCATAGCCAGGATTAACTGCCCTGTTCCTGTACAGCCTGTCATAGGCAAGCGCATCAGTATAAGAAAAAACAAACATTGAAAGAGCAATATAAACTATGGAATAAGCAAAAAAATATCTCAGCCTTCCAAAAATAAAAACAAAAAGCAAAGAAGAAAATATTGCAAAAGGGATATTGACAAGCAGAATAATCGGCGTTATGCTCTTAAGGCCGGAAAGCAGGTCTTTTACATGAAGCTGTTTCCAGCTTTTGTAGATTTCCTTGGATTCTGGATTTTGCTCATTTATTGTATGGGCTGAAAGCCTCTTATGCTCCTTGCTGCTTATCGGCATGCAATCCCCTTCTTAATCATGGTATTTGAGTAGACTGCGATGTAGGAGGCATTACACTATTAGATTGCATCATTATTATTGGGGAGCTTGCATTCGGATTTGGCTTGCCTGTATATTTTACGGCAGTCCCTACAGCAGTTATCTCCATCCACTCTCCACCATGCATATATTCTATCTTCAGCTTTACTCCTATAACGCCGTCAGCGCCTAGCTTCTCTGCTTCATCCTTCATCCTGCTCAACGCCATCTCCCTTGCGTTATATAAGAGTTCGGTTATCTGAGGAAGTTCGCCTTTGGTCATTCCTTTCAAACCTGTAGCAAGGCCGCCAACAATGCCCATGCTGTATACTGAATTACCAACAACCAAAGCTATTGGTTCGTATCCCAAATTCTTCAAAAGCCAAAAGTCGCTTGTAGTCAAGTCGCTTGTAAAAGCCATTTTTACCACTAACGCTTATTTTTATTTATTTTTTTTATATCTTACTATCATTTGCTTGCAGGAGGCATGGTCTGCGTGCATTTATACATTCAGTTATATCTTCAGGTAGATATAGCATAGAGGAGTTTCTGCAAGAGATTTTTGAATTTATACAAAATAAAGCGTACGCAAGGTTTTGCATGTTATTGGATAACTTCCGAAAAGCGCAAGCTTTTTATATATTAATGCAAAAATATCTATTGCC
>JBMFSF010000020.1:0-13654 GCA_049967695.1 Candidatus Micrarchaeia archaeon | reverse complement strand
GTTGTTTATCTATGTATAATCTCTAATTCCCATTCTACTGTTCTATAAGAAATTTTAAAAACATGCTTTAATCAGAACGCTGCAGATATTAAAAGATATGAATATACATAGATAGCAATTTTCCCTTATTGAGCTTTGATGATTCTGCATTATTATGAGCAAATGCAGGTCCCAAATATGCAGAAAGTCTGCACATATTAATCAACTGCAAGGCATATAAATTCCAACCTCTCTTATGATGCATACTGACCACCAAAACAGTATGCACTCCCAGATTTTTTTATACTTTTCTGACAAGAATAGTGTCAATTATTGGACGATACCTACTTTTATATACTTTTATTAAAATAAGAATATAGCATTGTGAAACTGATACAATGAAGTTTAAAAAAATTGTCCAATACTTTAACTACCATAAGTTTAAGTTGAAAATGTTTAAGTTGAAAATGTTTAAGTTCAAAATGCAAAGTGCTATGGAGTACTTGCTTACATATGGCTGGGCTATAATAATTATAGCAGCCACTTTAGGAATTTTATTTTATTTAGGGGTCTTTAATAATTCTGCATTTATAGAACCTGTATGCATAGGAAACAGTGGATTTTATTGTTCAGCACCTGCATTAAGCTTAAACGGAATTATTAAAACTACAATAGCGCAAACTGCAATGTCACAAATAAATAATGTAAAGGTCTTTTTTGTTCCTACAGGAGCTTCTTTTTCAGATTCTTTACCAAATTATAATATAGGAAACCTAAGTAGGGGGCAAGAAGTCAATGTTACAATACCAATAAACAGCTCTTCCAATACTATATATCCTTTTGGTACTGAAATAACAGGAAATCTATATTTGGAATTTACAGGCCCTTCAGGAATCCGAGAAAGTGAAGAAGTCGCGACATTGATTGCTAAAGTAAACACAGCATACATTTATATGCCACAACAAACTACAAGTACCACTACAATCATATATAATTTAAATTATAACGGAACTTACTGTCCGGGCTACGATTGCTCAGTCTCGATACCTAATGCGGTGCCTGCTGGTAGCGGTAATAACAACTTTTACGTTTTGGGCGCTGATGAATATGATTACCAGCCATGGGATGGGGTATTGAATTGGCCAATATTTGTTATGGATGACTGGACAGGCATGGGCATACAAGGGGGTCCTGCTACGGTAACTAAAGGAACCGAATCAAATACAAATGTATATAGTTTTGTCATGGCTGGAGCAAATATCTATTCAAATGGAGGATGGCAAAATTTTGTTGAACAAGGAAATGGGACATATGGATGGCCAGGTAATTCAGACTGCGTGCCTTACACCGCTACTTATTCTTACTCCTTTAATAATTGGAATAAAGGAACACCTATTGCTGTTTTGATAATGGAATCTTGGGGCTGGTGGCCACAAACAGCCTCGTATACTACTCCGCCAGGTTGTACTGTATTATACTCTTTTATTGGTGGTGGGGCAAGCCCTGGTGCAGTAATTATGAAATGCAACCAGTTTGCAGGAACAACTTATAGTGTTTCGGCATCTTTTACTTGCCATGCTCAATGGGGTTACATAGCTGTCGCATTTCCAAACGGCACATGGAGCTAATAATTTATAATTATGTAATTAAAAAGCAAGGTGATTAAAATTAATACAGATAAAATTATTATCTTGATATCAGTGATAATAGCTGCGGCAATATTAGCGTATGTATTTATGCCAATTGCGCCAAATACAAAAAGCACAACCAGTTTGACAATTGTCACCTCTTCAATCCCTCCAACTACTCCAATAAAAGTAAATGTTACAATAAATACTTCGACATCAGCAAATCTCAACAAAAGCTCTACTAATGTATCATTTGTGAATACATCTAAAAAAGTTATTAGCCCTGGAAATTCTATGTCAGGAATGAAATTTGGAGCACTTATTTTCAGCAATTTGACGAAACAGAATACTATTCAAGTTTCCTATAAAATAAAGTATACTGGTATATCTACAGTTACAGGATATGATAATTTTTCCAAATATTACAATAGCTCAATTTTCAGTTCTGCTGTCCAGACATCAAAAGGGGCAGTGATATCTAAATATATTACAAAAAGCAATGGGACAACATACATGTGCTCTTCACTTAATGCAGTTGCAGGCGAGCAAAATTGCACAGAAATTGGCAACAGCAGTACTTCATCTGCATTAAGTATCTTTGAAAATGCTTTCACCTTTTCAAATATTGCAAGCAATATAAAAATAAACGATGTAAAGCAATCTTATTACAACGGATTGCCTTGCACTTATATTGAAGGATTTTCACAAGAATATGGCGGAACCAATTTTACAATATGCATTTACAATCAATATGGTATACCGCTTTTTTTGAGCGAATCATCCCAACAATCCGGTTCAACAATACATTTCGAAGAGGTAAATATGAACATTACTTAACCAGCATAAACAAGTTTAATGTCTTTTGTTAAGTTTATGCTAATTATTGCTCTCTTGATCTTTGGAAAAGCTTCAACTAATATAAATATTAAATGAAAAAAACCCATATTTATGAGGTGTGTTTAGTGGGGAAGAATAATATCAAGCAAAAAAGCAAGAATAGTACAGACAACAACTTTTCAATTGCAAATATAGATACTGCTATAGATCCTTTTGACGATTTTTATTTTTATAGTTGTGGCAATTGGATAAAAAAGCACCAAATACCGAAGGACAAGACGTATATAGATTCTTTCTCTTTGGTATCTGATAAAAGGGACCTTCAGCTTAAGCATATTGTAAAATACAGTGTAAAGCATAAAAATGAAAGCGTTAACAGCAGAATTGTAAACGACTTATATGCTTCCTTCACCAATACCAAAGAAATAGAAAGATTAAAAGCAGATCCGATAAAGCTATATATAGATAATGTAAACGGAATAAAAGACAAGAGTGAAATTGCTTTTGTATCCTCTTTAATAGCGAAAGCAGGAAGCTCAGTATTTTTTGACTTCTATTCCGATGCTGATAACAAAGACAGTTCAACATATATTTTGTATCTTTGGCAGGGAGGGTTAAATCTTCCAGATAGAGACTACTATATAAAAAAGGGGTTTTCTAAGATAATCAAATACTACAAAAAGCATATTGAACATATGTTTACGCTTTATGGAGCAGAAAAAGAAGAAGCCGCTAAATTTGCGAAAGATGTATTGCATATAGAAACGCAGATAGCTAAAGCGTCTAGGCCTCTAGCTGAAACTCGCGATGTTGTAAAGAATTACAATAAGATGAGTATTGAAGATATAGAAAAAAATTATACTAATATAAAAATTAAAGATTTTCTAAGATATTTAAACGCGCCTTTAATTCAATACGCAGTAATTGGCCAGCCGGAATTTTTTGAAAAAATCGATAAATTAATAGAGAAAACAAATATAGAAGAGATCAAGGCATATATGAACTGGTCCATAATAAATACTGCAGCGCCCTATTTAGATAAAAGATTTGAAAATGCGCATTTTGAATTTTTTGGAAAAATATTGAGAGGGCAAAAATCGATGCAGCCGAGGTGGAAACGTGCCATACATTTTATAAATGCAGTGGCCGGAGAAGCTATGGGAGAACTTTATATAAAAAATTATTTTACAGAAGAATCTAGAAAATATGCTGCAGACATGATCGAAAGAATTAAGGATTCGTTTAAGCACAGAATAGCTAATGCCGAATGGATGAGCGAATCAACAAAAAGGAAGGCTTTAGAAAAGTTCTCCCAGATAAATACAAAATTAGGCTGCCCGAAGAGATTTAGAGACTACTCTAAACTTAAGACAGATCCTCTTAGCTTGTACCAAAACTTCTTGAATGCATATCTTTTTGAGCTTGAAAGGGAGATGAAAAGAATAGGAAAAAAAGTTGACAAGAATGAGTGGCTAATGAATGCATATTCTATAAACGCGTATTATGATCCTTCAAAAAATGAAATTGTCATACCTGCAGGCATATTGCAGCCGCCATTTTTCAATCTGAAAATGGATGACGCTGTAAATTATGGAGGTATTGGCGGGATCCTTGGCCATGAGCTTACTCATGGTTATGACGATCAAGGTAGTATGTTCGACAAAAAAGGCAACTTAAATGATTGGTGGTCTAAAAAAGACAGAGATAATTTCAAGCAAAGGGCTAAAAAAATTGCAAAATTATATGGATCTTTAGAGATTTTCAAAGGATTGAAACTTAATGGGGAGCTTACTCTTGGAGAAAATATTGCAGATTTAGGAGGGATAAACATTGCATATGACGCATTAAAAAACAAGTTATCTGAATATGCAAATAAAAATAGAATAATAGATGGTTTTACGCAAGAGCAAAGATTTTTTATAGCATGGGCCCAGATATGGAAGGGTAAAATATTGGAAAAAGAGGCTCGGCATCTGGCCTTAATAGATCCTCACTCTCCTATGAAAATTCGCGGCCTAATACCTCCAATATCACATGTAGACTTTTATAAAGTATTCAAAGAAAAGAGCAAGCGCAAAAGCATCAAGATAAAATGCCAAGGCATAGGGTTATGGTAGAATTTTCCTATATAATAACGAATTATGTTAATATTCAAATTGATAAAGCTTAATTTGTCAGATTTGCACAGTCTCTAAGCCCTGCTGTGGGGCAAACATGTTGTATACATTTACAGCGTATTTTGCGAGCTCTATGTCAGGATCTGCATTTAAAGCACCTGCTACCTCAAGTATAGATTCAATATTGATATTCTTGCCAAGTGAATTCAAAAATATAATTGCTAGAACATAAAGCATATGGTTTTTGTAATGCAATAATCCTATTCCGTCTAGCAAAATTTTGTTAGGGTTTGCGCCTGCGCCAATCAGGATCTTTTGCACGTTGTTTTTTGTTATCTCCTTTCCAGCCATATCTAGTACTCCGCAAGCTATGAAATAGGGCTCTATCTTGCTTGCAAGCTCTGCTGGAATTATTTTGGTTATCGAACCTAATCCTCTATTCATTTCACTCTCAAGCAGAAAAGCCGTGGCATTAGCTATAAGCTTGACATATCTTTCAAATCTATCATACATAGACAGCTCAGTTATTGGCATTTTAATACCTTTTATCTATTATATTTCAGGGATTTTATTGAGGCCTTGATCTGGAGCCAACTTATTATACACGCTTACTGCATACTTAGCCATGCTTATGTCTGGCTGTATTTCCATAGACTCTATAACACTTAATAAGCTTTCCTGTGTAACTTCTTTGCCTAAAGAATCAAGCAATACAATAGCTAGTATATAAACTAAGTGATTCCTATAATGGAGTATGCTAATCCCATCAAGGATAAGCTCATTGGGCTTTGAATCGGCCGCGACAAACAAATTTTTAATATTATTTTTTGTCATATCCAGCCCAGCAATATCTAAGACTCCGCAAGCTATGAAATATGGCTCTATTTTGTCTGCAAGGCTCTCAGGTATAATACTGCTGATTGATCCAAGCCCCCTTTTCATTTCAGTTTCAAGCAGATATGACTCTGCTTTGACCATCAGATTTCCATATTTTTCAAGACTCTCATACATAGTTTCGTTATTATCATCCATTTTTTGACCTTTATCTAGTAAGTATAATTTATTCCATAAATTTAATAACCTTTTCTGGTTAATAATGCCAAGCACCCTCTTACAAAATATATAACAAATTTGAATTTTTTATGGCGGGATATCAAGTATAAAGTAAGTTATAAAGTATTTTTATAGTTTTATGCAAAAGTATGATTATGAAATGCAACATATGCAAAATAGGGACACTGGAAGTCGATCCAAAGACGTTTGAGCTTTACTGCCCAGTATGTGGGGTGCTTGCAGAGGAATCGGTAGACGATTCTTTGCCCTCATATGAAATTTTAAGCCCTCATCACGAAGCGGTATATTATGCTCTTCCAGGCAAAGGCTTTGTGGAGCCATTGCAAAAGGGCTTCAAATTTTATAAAGTACTTAAAAATGCGCATCATGATGTATTTCTAGACAAAACCGAAAGAAGCTTTGCTGATTCCTATTATGCTTTTACATCAGTATTTGGCGGGCTTAGACTAAGCAATGAAACTAAAGAGGAGGCTGGCTTATTGTATAGAAGATGCATTAAAAAGGGTTTGACAAAAGGCAGAGAAAAATTTGGAATGATGCTTGCAATAGCAGATATTGTTTGCAAAAGCTCAGGAATTAAAAGGGATATTGGCTTATTTGCAAAGTATTACTCTGTAGATGCGAAATCTGTCGCAGCTTATGAAAAGAGTATAGAAAAAATGCTTGAAAGCGAGAAGATACCTGCAAAGATTTTTTATAGCATAGGTCTTGTAATCAGCAGTGTAGGTGCAGGCGCAGCGGCAAGCGACTACGCAACTAAAATGGCAAAGGAATTCTTGAAAAACAACAAAACAGGAAGAAAGCACCTAGATTCTATTGCTGGAGCGATAGCGTATGCAGCAATCAAAGAAACAGGAAGCCACGTAAAAGAAGAAGAGGTTGCAAGAATACTGGGCATATCGGAACGAAGTTTACGCAGGGTTATTACAGGATATATTAAAAACGGACAGTTAAATAAGGGTTCTGTTAATAATGTAGTGGAATAAAAATTTAAGTTAAAAAATTTAAGTTAAAATTCTTGTTCTGATATTTGTTGTAGTTGTTGTAGAAGTCTAATCTGCTCTTTGATTTATGATACAAGAATAGAATATCAAAGGAATTTATAAAATATGCTCCTGTAGCTTGTTATAGTACCAATGTCCTCCCATAACCCGTCCTTGTAAAGGTAGCCGTAGACTTCTTCTTTTTTGAGAAGCCATTTTATAAATTCGCCGATGGCGTCGTTTAGGTCGCTGCTTCTTATCTCATTCAAAAAGTTTTCAAATTCCGGTAGGGTAGATGAGGGAAGCATATAGATGCCTGTACTGATTAGAGTGGTCTTTGGCTTATCTGGCTTTTCTTCAAACCCTACTATTTTGTAGTTATCGTCTGCTTCTACTACGCCAAACATTTTGGCATGATCTACATCCTTGACATTATAAAGCGCTATAAGCGGTTTTTGTATTTTATCAAATTTATTTTTCATTTCAGTAAGTTCGAAATCAAAGTAATTGTCTCCTGCTACAATAAGCAGGTCATTGTTTATTTTTGCATTTGATATTGCATAGGATATTCCTTTTACTGCCCCGTATTTTTCGCTGTGATCTAAAGTCGGCTCAACAACAAGCTTTAAATTTCGGTTTTCTTTTTGCCTCATCCAATAAAGAAACTGCTTCTCAAATTTTAGATTTGTTGATATAACTTTGTTGCTTATACCTAAATTGTCCACTTTATTTATAATATGATCTATAAGTGGTGCACCATCTACAAAAAGCAATGGCTTTGGTATAAATTCTGTTATTGGTTCTAGCCTCTTAGCGTATCCCCCGCACATTATTAAAGAGTCCATACTTTTTACCTTTAAAATATTTAATTTACTATTTTACAGAAAAATAATATATATGTTGCTATAAACACTCTCTCATAAACTTGCAAATTTATATTTGTATTTTATCCGGTAGTCTGTCTAATCGTACATAAAGAATTTATCCGAAAATCTCTTTTATCTCGTTTTCTCTGCCTTTTAAAAGATTTCTTGCTGGCTCCAAAAGCTTTGCTAGTGCATCTGCGACGCCTTGCTTAAGATCTATCGGATGCAGCTTACCTGCTTTGTAATCGCTTTCTAGGTCCTGATAAGTGTAATATGTTATATCACCACCGTATTTGCTTGACCTTTCCAAAAGGATAAAACCATTTATTGGGAAAATGATATATTTGCAAATATCAAGGACAGGATTATTTTCAGAGACCTTTTCTGGGCACCATGCAGATTTTATAGTGTTACTGATTTCTTCAGGGGTCATATTTATTCTTATTGCAGAACCAGGTTTTGATTTGCTCATTTTTAGCGCAGCCGTAATTTCTTCTTTTGTACCATCTAAATTAGTTAGTGGAGGTAGGAGAGAAGGAAGTAAATGCTGGTGCAAAGGCACAATCTTTTTATATTCCATGCTTTCGAATAGCTCTTTAGCTAGCATATGAACCTTCCTTTGGTCAAGACCTGCATGAGGTATGTCAGCGTCCAGCGCGTAAATGTCTGCAGCCTGCATGACAGGATATATATATTGAGAGACATGAAGGGTATCCTTTTCATTTCTTCCCTCTATAATCAATGTCCTGGTGGCCCTAGCCATCGTAATTTGAGATGACATTTTTATTACTGTTTTCCAGTATTCGTCATTATCTTTGTATAATTCTGATCCTAATATTATATTCGTATGTGGACAAACCAGTGCGAAAAGCTTCTTATACCAGTCTGCCGCTTTAATAATTCTATTCCAATCGCCGCCCATCTTATTGTTGGCTACCGTATGCCAGTCTGCCAGCAGTATATTTGTCTTTGCGCCTATCTTATAAAAGTCATTGATTTTTTTAGAAGTTAAAAGATAACTTCCAATATGAAGCATGCCGCTTATTTCTAAACCTATATAGTGGACCGGATGATCATTCGAATCTAGAAGCACGCGAAGATCATCCTTTGTTATTACTTCTTCTGTAGGTTCTGAAAGAAGGGTATCAAGTTTTTCTTCTGTATCCATTGGATCACTTTTGGCATTTGCAATTTGTGCAAACTAATAAAATTTGCCATATTAAAATTAAATATGCTTTGTTTCTTAAACACTTTAATACTTTTCTTCATATAATCTAATGCGTAAGAATAGATTCTTATGCTGCTATGCTTTCGCATATGCTACTTTATTTAGGCCATAAACATAAGCAGGCACAAAGGCATAAATATAATATAAGATACATTATATTCTACTTTTTGAGTCTTTTGAGTGATAACATGTCAAACATACCATTAGAATACAATAGCAATAGCAAAATTGAAGAATTAATACAAACAGCTTCTAAAATACTTAGAAAATCAGATATTACTAACGAAGATAAAAAAGAACTGAAGGAAATCGCCTCTGCAATAGATAGCATGGCAGATAACGGCAAAAAAACTGTGACAAAGGAAAAATTGATTGATAACCTTGGAATAAAATTGCCGGCAAAAAGGCTTACTTCGATTTCAAAGCTTATCAATAATTTCATGTTTTTAAAAGAACATGGCATACAGGATTTTTCTAAGTTAAAAACCAGATATTGCTATGCTATGCATGCAGATCTATCAAAAGTGGAAGAGAAGCTCGGAAGCATAGGGTTCAAAGACCCTGCAAAGCTTATAAAAAAATACCCAATTATAGCAGGGTTAAATATAGATAAGAAAATTGAAAATTTTAAAAACGCAGGCTTTTCAAACCCTATAAAAATCATAGAATCTTACCCTCCTATCATAAGTATTGATATTAAAAGAGCGATTTCTGATCTTACCGAAGTTGGATTTAACAATCCAGTAAGATGCATAGAAAAATACCCTCCGCTTGCAAGCCTTAGCAAAAAATATTGTGCAGAAAAAATCGATTATTTGAAGAAGTATGGCATATCAATCGAAGATATAAAAGAAAAGCCTTATATTTTAGGATACAGCCTAAAACCCAAAATGTATAGCACACTAGAATATATAAGAGCCAAAATAGGCAGTTACAATATCAAAGACTATGGAATAAATATTGCTTCTGTATTATATGCTAGGGGCCCAGAACTTATAAAAATATTGAGATGCCATGGAATAAATGCGGATTTAGAAGAATTCCGGCGCTTTTCAGATGAATTAGCTGTTTCTGATTTGAGAAGATAGTTATCAAATCCATCAATCTTGAAATGCTGTGATGTTTACATAATCTTGTAGCGTTATGAATAAAACAATAAAAATTAGAACATCTCTACATTTATAGGAGCGTGATCCGAGCCATAAACCTGGCTTAATATAGTGCAGTTTTTTATTCGTTTAATTAAATCAGTGCTTGATATAAAGTAGTCTATTCTCCAACCCTTGTTTCTTGCTCTAGAATTTGAAAAATAGGACCACCAGGTATAAAATCCTGGCTCCTTATGAAAATGCCGGAATACATCAACAAATCCCTCCTTTAAAAACAGATCCATCCATTTCCTCTCTTCTGTACTAAATCCTGCTTTACCTTCATTTGCCTTAGGATCTGATATATCTATCTCTTCATGTGCGACATTCATATCTCCTCCTATAAGCAAAGGCTTTGATTTTCGAAGATTTTTCGCAAAATAAGTGAATTCTTTATCGAATTCAAGCTTATAATCTAACCTTGCAAGGCCTGGCTGAGCATTTGGAAAATATACATTTATGAGAATAAAATCAGAAAATTGCAAAGCTTGAACTCTGCCCTCAGAGTCAAACTTTTCTATTCCCATTCCATTTATTACGCTACTCGGTATTTCCTTTGAAATGACCATAGTGCCGCTATATCCTTTCCTCACTGCAGGATTCAAAAATACATGATAGCCTACTAGCATGGCTGGCATTGTGAAATTGCTTGACCTAACCTCTTGAAACAACATTATATCTGGATTTTCCTTTTTAATAAAATCGAACAATCCTTTAGAAATTGCTGATCTTATGCCATTTACATTCCATGAGATTATTTTCATATTTATCATTCCAGAAAATTGACGCAAACCTTGCAGAGCATGTTCCCCACAGCTTATTTTATATTATCATTTCTAATGGTTATGAGCTACCAAGCGAAAACATGAATTAAAGTTATTGTACCAATAACCTATATATTACTTGCCAATTACCTATATTTTTAGTGCTTTTTTACGCTACATATTATTTTATCCTGCAGTTTATTAGGCGTTACTTCTTAGAACATCTAAGGTTCGTTTTCTCATCTTTGAGATAAACTCTATATCCTGTCCTCAATTTTTCTAAAGCCTCTGGTGCAGATATATCTAGTTTTCTAAGTTTGTATTATAATAAGGTCAATATGGCATATGTCGCATAACATATCCTTACATGTGATCTTATGTGAAGTTGTAACCATACCTTTATTTGGTCGCAGAGATAGAATACTTTTCATTTGTTTGAATGCTCTTTCTACAACATCTTTATCAAAATACATTTTTATTACTTTATTATCTGCAATAGATGTATTATGATATATCAAAGAATAAGTAAAATATTTTGCATCTATCTTTTTCATGTAATTCGTAATATCTTTTCCGTTTCAGAGCCTCCAGTATCGGATTGCATATAACTAGTAACCTACCTTTTTGTATCTGAAGATTTTAAGACAAACTAGGGTATTTTTAATTTCACTCTATTTTTCAAATGATATAGATATATATCGTCTTTCTATATGCTTTCAAGAAAATGTTTTTGGAAGGATTTGTCCTTTTTAATACTATGGTTTCCATTCTAAGAGAAAGAATGTCAGAGAGACTTTCTTCAGTCAAAAACCCTCTCTCCATTATTATAGGATCATATCTTAGAGCCCATAAGAGGGTAGCTTATCTTTATATTTAATATATTGCCACCATAAATTTTATGAAGCAGAGGAAAACCGTACTGCTTTGTTACTGTAAGAGCTATTTGCAACAACTTTTTTACTTTGTCCTCTTTCCCTTTGCAAAGTCTTCCAGTAACACTTTTACCTTCAAAGTATGTATCATTAACATCTAGAATTATAGCTTTTGATCCTTTCCCGTAAATCAGCAGTTTATCTCTTATAGCATCTTCTACGTCTCTAAAATCTGCCTCATCGAACTTTGATAATGCTTCATACAATCTCATCGTAGATATATCCGTCGTTCCTTAAAAACCAGTATCCCAGTATTATTCAATCATTCTTCCAGTTTATTTATTCCTTGCCTATCAAGAAGTTGTGTATATACAAAAACCACTATCCCCTTTGGAATCATGTGTTTTATTCCTAATTCTTCTACAAGTTTGTCTAAGATTTCTATATCAAGATAGCGTTTAACGCTGAGAATGCTTATATCTTCTGTTTGCGCCTTCTTTGAGATCTTTCCATTTATTTCTTTACCAACGTATCGGATGATTCTTTGTTTTACTTTACCATTGATTCTCTTATTTTCTACTTCTGCAAGATATGTTCCGGACTTGGTTTTTATCTTACGAATAAACATCTCCTGCACCTTGTAGTGTTATTATTTACATCACAAATGTATAAGAAAAGTACGTTTAATTTACTGTAGTATAAAGATTAGGCAAAATTATAGGTAATTATAAATGATTGAATTTTTAAAAATTGGAATAATATATTAATATGTTCAGCATATTATTAACTTCATTAAGTATTAAATTCAACAGATAGTGTTGGCATGTTAATTAAATTGTTATCTTATGCGATAATAATAACAGCAATTTTTTCTTTTGGAACCATAGGTACATATATACTTGGCAGGTCAGGAAATTTCAACGTAAGAATTAATTCTATGTTTACGGCATTCTATTTTACTGTGATAACATTAAGCACCATAGGATATGGAGATATAGTACCTACAACAGAAATAGCTAGGGCTTTTGTAATAGTATTAGTTTTATCAGGTATAGGCACATTTGCAAGTGCCATTACCTCTTTTTCTAGTGATATTGTGGGCTCAAGAATAGAAAAGCTTTCTGGTAGGCTATCTAAAATAGAGAAAAAGAACTTGGTAAAGCATGTCGTGCTAATAGGGTACGATTTGACAAACGCTATTATAGCAGCGCAACTAAAAGAGCAGGGTAAAAAGTTTATTGTAATAACCTCCAACAAGATAACTGCAGATAAACTAAAAGAAAAAGGGTATATAGCTTATGTTGCTGACCAAGCATCAGAAGAGGACATGAAAAATTTTAGATTTGATAGCGCTTCTGCTATTATAATAGACTTGAGAGACAAAGCACAAATAGTATATGCTGCAATAGTAGCTAAAGCAGTATCTGGCCCTTCAGGATCTGATAAGATAATTGTAATTGCACCAAATATAGAACTTGAAAAACACTTAAATAGCATAGGAATTAAAAATACGATAAATCCTTCAACAATAGCTGCAGAATATATAAATAAAATATTAAAACGTAAGAATCCAGATAAAACAAAATTAAAAAGTTAAAATCATAAAAAATAACACAACACAAAAGAATATAATTGGTGTTTTTACCGATTTGCAATCAATTTGTAAGCAGGTCAAATCCTTTTGAAGTTATCTGATAGGGGAAGCTTGAAATCCTGTGGTTTGAGTTCCTCAATTTAGGAACATAAAGTGCATATTGAGAACTTCCTTCATTTTGGTTTAGTGTAAGCTTTATTATTCCGTCAAACATTGATGTACCAAATAAACCTGCAGTCTCGACATCGTCATGCGGATTAAGTTCTAATGTAAATATAGAGGTCAATCCTGCCTCCTTGAAAACTTCTGATATGTAAATTGCTGATCTAGTATACTCACGGTCATCTTCAAATGTTGTTCGCAAACTGCTTAAAGAATCAAATACCAAAATTTTGGATTTATTAGTTATTGCTATATCTAGGACATCTGAAACAAACTTTTCAAAATTTTCACGTGATCCAAATTTTTCTATGACTGACTTGTGTGCAAGATTTATTTTACCTGCACTCACTATATCACTAAAGTCCTCGAAATCGTAGAAAGCATTGCTTACGTTATTTGTGA
>JBMFSF010000019.1:0-15255 GCA_049967695.1 Candidatus Micrarchaeia archaeon | reverse complement strand
CATTATATAATCTTAGATATCATTTTTATTTAGTATATTTTATTTAGTCTAACTAAGCTGAGAGTTATTGTCCATTGGCCCTAAGCGGCAGCTCCGCTAAGGTTTATAGATGTCTATTTACAAAACTAGTCACATCCGGAAGATCAATCCCTCAGTTTTTATATTAGCAAAAAACAAAGAAAAAATTTAGGTTTAATAAAACTGATGGCTATTTAAATTTTCAACACTTCATATATATTGGCAATAATTGACAGCAGTCTTTCATATTTTCATAAATATTTACATATAGATAGGCAAAACAAGACTCGGTGGTAAATACCTAAATACCTATCTATATGTAAAGATAAATTGCAAAAAATATTATAGGTTATAAAATGCTATTCATAGCACTTTTACCACCTAGATCTTTCCGCGGCTATTATAAGTGCCGCTGGGCCTAAAGGCAATCTTTTTTTCTTTGCAACTTCGTTTGCATCTATAATGTACTCTGTCACCCTTTCTGCTATAAGTGTCTTTAATGCACTTTCAAGCTCTGAATTTTCTTTTGATACTCCAGCCAATGACAAAAGTTCTGATAGATTATTGCTTTGAAGGAGTTCCATCGCTTTTGCTTTGATCTTTATTTTCTCTTCTTCGGAAAGGTCTTTAGCTGTCAGAAGCATACTCGCTTCTTTTTCTAACCTGGGCCTTAATCTCACCACCATTTTCACCCCCATATATCCTCCTAACTTAAGAAATATATAAAACTTCGCATTGGCAATAGCGGAAGTATCTAAAAAATATTTAGAATTAGTAATTTCAAAAATTTATTTACTTATATTTGTATCTGCTTCTTATATTATTTATGGGTTTGTATTTGCAATATGATATTTACTAGCTTATAGAGGATTAGGGTTTTTTGCTAGAATGCCACATAGAGTTAAAATGAGACATAAGCTTGCTGATTGTCTCCTTGTCCTTTATGATTTCAGTATATTCTATGTTTTTATGCATGCTAAAATCTGTAAGGTTCATACTTCCTACTAATGCAGAATCCTTGGCTATATATATTTTTTCATGGAATACTCTTTTATAGACTCTGATGTTTAATCTAGCCTTCTGTTTGGTACCTACCAGCACAACTACAAAAGCCATAAGCAGAAAAGCTAAAAAAACAATAAATGCATCAAGCAGCAAGCTCGCGCATGCTGCAAGTATTAAGAAAAGTACTACTTTTATATGGTAATTCTTCTTTGAATATTTTTTCAAAACATTAAGGTTCCGGTAAGTTGTTATAAGGTATATGCGTTTACTCTTCGCCATTTTATTTAATAAATTCAAGACGGGCTCATCAACAAATGGTGATATCAAAAAGAGAGCAGTACTGTCTTTTACCATTTTTTCAAATACTTTGTATGAATTTATGCCATTATAAAACTCTCTTGTCATGCTTTTTAAAGCATCATTTTCTGCATTTTTTTTATAATCTTCCATTTTTTTGCCTGCTTTAATTTATTATATGATTATAAAAGAATAAATTTGAGTGCTGTTTGCTTTTATTTGCATATTGATGCAAATGGCTCATTGTTAGCTTGCATCCTTTAATAATTATCTACTTCTGCAAACTTGTTATTTTCATATATGTGTAAGTATACAGTATATGCTAATGAATGTTAAATGGAATGCTTGTTCACATAATGCACACAATTTATACTTATAATAATATATTAACAATATATTAACAAAAAGATTAATATGTGGTAGATATTATCATACTTGATTCTCTTAGAGCACTAGGTCTCAATATAAAATACAAGTAAAAGATTGCTAGCAGATACCTCGTGTTTTTAAAGAAAAGAATTAATAAAATAAATGCATATAGTATAGTGATTTTATGGATGGCAATTTGGAGGCTGCACACCACTCTGACGAATGTCATGAAGAAGAAAAGATTATTTCGTATTGGAAGGAGCATGAGATATTACAAAAGGTACGACAAAAGAATATTGCAGGAAAGATATTTTTCTTTCTTGATGGACCGCCTTACGCTTCAGGAGACCTACATATAGGCCAGTTGTGGGTAAAAAGTGTTAAAGATTCCATACTTAGGTACAAAAGGTTTAGAGGATTCAACGTATATGATAGGGCTGGTTATGATGTACATGGGCTACCAATAGAAAACAAGGTAGAAAAGAAGCTCGGTCTAAAATATAAAAAAGAGATAGAAGAAAGGATAGGAATAGAAAATTTCATAGAGGAATGTAAAAACTTTGCTGATACCTATATCGGGAGAATGTCCGCAGGATTTGAACGATTTGGTATATCATTAGATTTTTCAAATCCTTATATACCATATACAAATGACTATATAGAAGGGGCATGGAAAATACTTAAAATAGCAGATAAAAAAGGGTTGCTTTACAAAGAAAACAAGCCTATGCTTTACTGCCCACATTGCGAAACTGCTGTTGCTCAAGGCGGTGCAGAGATAGTTTATAGCAATGATTCGGATCCAAGTATATTGGTAGCATTTAAGATATCAAAAGCAGGCAATTCTAAAATCAAAACGACAGACAATCTTTATATGCTGGCATGGACAACTACGCCTTGGACTCTACCTGCAAATATGATGCTTGCAGTAAATCCTGAAGATATTTATGTGGTTACAGAGATAAAAGGGATGAATCTTGTTTTTGCAAAAAATAGGATGGATTATGTTGCAAAAGCTCTTAACGAAAGCATAATAGTAAAAGAAGAATTCTATGGCACAGAACTTGAAGGGATGGAATACATAAATCCCTTGGAGGACAAAGTACCCATCCAGAAGGATTTCATGAAGTATCATAAAGTCATACTCTCAAAAAGCCTCGTTTCTAATGATGAAGGTACTGGAGTTGTGCATATAGCACCAGGCCACGGCCCTGAAGATTATTTAGCTGGCAAAGAGCACAAGGTTCCAATATTCTCGCCTGTAGATACCCATGGTTTTTACACAAACGAAGCTGGCATATACAAAGGATTAAAGATACCTGATGAAGCAAATAAGAAGATTTGTGAAGATCTTAAGAGTGTGGGTGCCCTTTTGAAAGAGGAGCAGGTAAACCACAGCTATCCTCATTGCTGGAGATGCAATACCAAGCTTATATTTATAGCAACTCCACAGTGGTTCATTGACATACAAAAAATCAAAAAAGGCATTATCGAAGAAAACGAGAAAGTCGTATGGCATCCTGCAGAAGCAAAGGACTGGTTTAAATCAGCATTGGAATCAGCACCGGATTGGGTAATAAGTAGGCAAAGGTATTGGGGCATACCTATCCCAATATGGCAATGCAACAAATGCGGGAACATGAAAGTAATTGGATCACTAAAGGAATTAGAAGAAGCTGGAGCAGACTTAAGCAGGCTAACCGATCTGCATAGGCCTTACATAGATAAAATAAAAATAAAATGCGACAAATGCGGGGGCGAAATGGAAAGAATACCAGACTTGTTTGATGTCTGGTTTGATTCTGGAGTAGCGCATACGGCAAGCATCGATAAAAATAGAATGAACCTAGAAAATGGTTTTGTGCCTGCAGATTACATAATAGAAGGGAGGGACCAAATCAGAGGATGGTTTGCTACGTTGATGAAAACAAGCTTCATAGCTTATGAAAAAGCGCCATACTTGCATGTAGCCTTGGATGGGATGATGCTTGGTTCAGATGGAAGAGAGATGCACAAAAGCTTAGGAAACGGAGCCACTGCAGAAGAGATACTTGAATTTGCTAGCGCAGATGCGTTTAGACTGTGGTGCTTAGAGCATACTCCATGGATAGACATGCTTTATAATAAAAACGATGTAATAGAAAATGGCAAGAACTTAATAATGCTAAAGAATATAATGAAGCTAATAGAAGAGTACAAAAATGCATTGGGTTATAATATATTGCCATATCAAAAAATAGATTACAGTACACTTTCCAAAGACCAGGCATGGATTATATCCAGGCTTAATACTACAATAAAAGAGGTAAATGAAGCGTTCGACAATTACGAGGTTTTTAATGCGGTAATATCAATCAAAAAATTTATGATTTTAGACTTTAGCAGATTTTACATAAAAGAAGCGAAAAAAAGGATATCGAAAGGAGGAGAAGAGGCAAAAAAAGAGCTGAGCCTTTTAAGCCATGTAATGCACACTCTTATCATATTGCTTGCTCCAATTACGCCGTTTATAAGCGAAGATATATATACAAAAATGTACAAAAACGAAAAGGAAAGCGTCTTCCTAAATGATTGGCCAGAATACTCTGAAAGGCTGATAAAGAAGGAGCTAGAAAAAGAATTTGCTATAGCAAAAGAGGTAATTAGTGCAGTGCTTAACAGCAGGGAAAAAGCAGGAATAAAATTAAGCTGGCCGATAAAAGCAGCATATATAGAGGCAAAAAATGATGAAATATTAAAGCAAATAGAAAAAGTAGAAGATATAATAAAAGATTATATTAACGCAAAGAGCCTCAGCATAAAGCTTGCCAACGATATAAAAGAGCAGATAGTTCCAAACTTCAAGGCACTAGGTCCAGACTTCAAGCTTGATGCACCTATTGTAGCAGGTTTGTTGAAAAGCCAGAATGCCGAAGAGATCAAAAAAGAAATAAATAAAAATGGCTATTTCGATATACTTTATGATGGAAGGATATTCAAAATCAAGCCAGGGCATTTCTCACTAAAAACTGTCACAGAAGAGAAAAATGAAATTGTATCAGATTTCGGAAAGGTGTATATAGACACTAAAATAGATGAATCTATAAAAGAAGAAGCATTTGTTAGAGGATTTGAAAGGGCAATACAATTGATGAGAAAGAAGGAGGGGCTTAAAAAATCAGACAAGATAGCTGTCAGCTATAGATGTGTTGGTTATTTGGATTCTGTAATAAAAAAGAACATGGAAAAGATCAAAAAACATGTAGGGATAGTTTACACAGAAGAAGATAAAGGAAAAGAATTTAACGCAGATATAGAAGGAGAGAAAGCTTACATAAGTATCAAAAAAGTATAGCTTTCTAATCATTGAAGTAAGCATAAAGCAATAGATATTGCAATACAAAGAGCTAATAAGGTGCTTTTTTGCAACCGAAGGTAAACGTGCTTGAAAGGCTTCATTTGAGGAGCATTAGGATAAGTGATATTGCTTCCCAGTACTGGTGCGAGAAGCAGATGGAGCTTAAGCACCTATTTGCACAGAAGAAAAATGAATACATGAAAGAAGGTACGCTACTTCATGAAGCGCTTGAAGAAGAGGTTAATATCCCTGTAGTAATGGAGCCTAAAACATATGCGGATTCGCTCTACAAAAGCATTTATACATCATATCTTGGGCTTAAAGAGATAACAAAAAACAGACTTACTAGAGAGCTTATAATATTTGGCTCTTTGAATGGTTTCAAAATCGTAGGCAAGATAGACCAACTCGAATATAAAGACGGAAAAATAATAATAGAAGAAGACAAAACAAAAGCAGGAGACTTCATTCCTGAAGGCGTGCAGTCAACACCGCATAAAGTACAACTCATATTGTACAAAAAAATGCTTGAAGATATTAGCCATAGCAAGTATACAATAGAGAATTTTAGGGTTGCTTATGGTACTAAGAATCTTAAACTGAGCGAAGCTTTCATAAACCAATTAGATGCAATGGGAATCGAGAAAAGGCTGCAAGACATAGAGCAGATAGCAGGAGAATATTTCAAGATTATCTCTTCATTAAAGATAAGCGATACTACAAAAGTAAGGTATATAAACCAGTTTACAAGGAAGGAAATTGGGGCCCAGACATTTTTATATAACGAAGAAGAAGCGAATGAGATTATAAAGTTTGTATTGAAATATTGGAACGGGGAAAGGGAAGCAATGCCAGTTCCTTTCGAGGAAAGGTGGAAATGTAGATACTGCCAATTCTTCGGTAAGGAGTGCAAGATATGGTATCCGCAAAAGGTGTTATGATGTTGGACAAAAACAGTTTGAGAGAAGAATTTTCAAGCAAGTACAAAGAATTTTATCTTACTGATGTTTTCGAAAAGGAGGGGTTCATCAGGAAGAAATGCAAGATATGTGGAAAGTATTTCTGGACCTCAGATCCGGAAAGAGAACTATGTGGAGATCCAGAGCACGAAGCATACTCTTTTTTCAAGGACAAACCGATAGATGTATCATATTCAAAATTCTGGAAGCGTTTCGCCGAGTTTTTCAAAAAGAACGGCCATGAAGAGATCAAAAAATACCCTGTAGTAAGCAGATGGCGTCAGGACCTATATTTTACAATAGCAAGCATACAGGATTTTCAAAGGATAGAGCACGGAATAATGAATTTTGAATACCCTGCAAATCCTCTTATAGTGCCTCAAATATGCCTAAGATTCAATGACATACCAAATGTTGGAATAACAGGCAGGCATTTTACATCTTTCATGATGGCGGGGCAGCATGCCTTCAATTATCCAAACGAGGGCTACTGGAGGGATAGGACCATAGAGCTAAATTATAAATTCTTGACAGAGGTCCTTGGAGTTAAAAAGGAGAATCTTACCTACACAGAAGATGTATGGGCAATGAACGATTTTTCGGAATATGGGCCATGTTTGGAGAGCTTTTCAAATGGAGTTGAATTGGTAAACAATGTCTTCACCCAGTTCGGCTATGCAAATGGCTCTTCATACGAGCTTGCAGGCAAGGTTGTGGATGTTGGTTGGGGTTTTGAAAGGCTAGTCTGGTTCTACTCTGGGAGCCTTACTGCCTATGATGCGGTCTTCCAAAAGCCTTTAGAATACATCTACAAAGAAAGTGGCTTTGAACCAGACAGAGAGCTTTACGCAAAAATAGCTGGCGCACTCGGAGAGGTCGATTTGAGCGAGCGCTTTTCCAAAAATAATTATGAATATGAGCTGGCAAGAAAAGTAGGTATAGAAAAAGATGCATATGAAAAAATAATAAAGCCAATGCAAGCAATGTATGCAGTGGCAGATCATGCCAGAACTCTTCTGTTCGCCCTGAATGATGGGGCGCTACCAAGCAACGTTGGGGGAGGCTACAATCTACGCATAATACTTAGGAGAATGTTGGATTTTATAGATGGATATGGGATTAACATAGATATAATGAAACTAATGGAAATAGAATCTGAAGAGATGAAAGGTGTATACGAAGACATTGGTTCTGATCTTGAAGAGATTAAAAAAGTCATAGAGACAGAAAACAGAAGATATGCTTCTACAAAAGAAGAGGCAAAAAAAATCGTTACAGGCATAATAAAAAGTGGCAAGCCCATTGAAGCAGAGCAGATTAAAAGGCTGTACGAGAGCAATGGTATAACACCAGACCTTATAAGCAAAATCGCAAAAGAAAACAACAAGCCAATCGAGATCAGTGAAAGCATTTATTCTTCTATCGTAAAAGGCGATTTGGCTTCAGAAAGGAAGAAAAAAACCAGTGGCATTGGCATAAATCTAGAGAATTTGCCGCAAACTGAGAAGCTCTACTATGACTATGCCATAGAGTCTATATCAAAAGTGCTGAAAATAGAAGGAAATTTTGTAGTGCTTGATAAAACCCCTTTTTATCCGGAAGGAGGTGGGCAGGATTGCGATTTGGGAACAATAAACGGCCAGAAGCTCAAAGATGTACAGATTATAAATAATATAGTGGTGCATGAGCTTGCCCAGAAGCCAGAATTTCTTCCAAACGAGGAAGTAGATTGCAAAGTTGATTATGATAGAAGGAGTAGGCTAATGGCACACCATACTGCCACACATCTTGTAAGCGCAGCAGCAAGAAAAGTCCTTGGCAAGCATGCATGGCAGGAAGGTGCACATAAAAGCCCTGACAAAGCACACATAGATATATCCCATTATGAAAGACTTTCCGAAGAGCAGATAGCAGAAATAGAGAAAACCGCAAATGATTACATACTTAACGGTTTTAAGGTAAAAGTAAGCGAAATGGATAGAGCAAAAGCAGAATCTGAGTATGGTTTTTCCATTTACCAGGGGCACGGCGTACCTTCAAAAACCTTGAGAATTGTAAAAATAGCCAGTATGGATAACAAATTGATAGATGCAGAAGCTTGCGGCGGGCTGCATATGGAAGGCATTGAATCTGCAATAGGCTTGATTAAAATACTAAATTCCACAAGGATACACGACGGAATAGATCGCATTGAATTTACTGCTGGTAAAGCAACCTTGGACAAGATTCAGAAAGATGATCTTCTGATTCGCAGGATAGCAGAAATGTTCAATACGAGCAGGGAAAGCATAGAAAGCAGTGTAGAAGAAATGCTAAATGCAAATGCAGAGCTTACAAAACACGCTAAAAAATATGAAGAAATTATCGCAAGCATGCTTTCGGACATGCTTGCTAAAGAGGCATCAGACTCACAAATATCAAGAAAGATGGAGTATAATCTCAATGCGCTAAGACTTATCGGGCTTAGCACGATAGACAAAGCTAAAGGAAGCAAGGTCTTCTTATTTAATGAAAAAGGAGAAGCAGTAGCTTGCTCTTCCGATCCTTCAAAAGACGCAGTGGCACTTGCAAAGGAGGAGGCCGCAAAAATGGGAAGCGTATTCAAAGGAGGCGGGTCTGCAAGGATAGCAGAAGGAAAGCTTGTAAAGTGATTCTTTGGATTACTTGTACAATATACTTATTTACCCTATTATCTACATACTTCCAGCATATGTTGCCAATGGTGCACCGGTCATATTTCATGGCTGGGGGCCTTTAGACAGGGGTAAAAGCCTTCGCGGCAAAAGGATCTTTGGAGACCATAAAACAATAAGAGGCACGCTATCAGCTTTTATAGCAGGAATTTTAATGGGTTTAATAGAATCTGCGTTCTTCGGATATATGCTATTGATAGCATTCATGCTTACTCTAGGTGCTATATTTGGAGATCTGCTTGGGAGCTTCATAAAGCGCAGGCTTGGAATAAAATCAGGCAATAGCGTGCCTTTCCTGGACCAGTATGGATTTTTTGTGTTTGCTTTGGCATTTGCATTTTGGCTTGGCCATATTCCTAGCTTATACGGATTAATATTTCTATTCGTGCTCACAGGATTCATGCATCTTTTTACAAACAAAGGCGCATTTCTACTCGGATTAAAAAGTGTTCCATGGTAAGCCAAAAATTTGCCAGGCATTTAAATGAAAACTTATAATTTTCTACTATAAACAATTCTTAAATATGTAAAGCATAAAATAGTTACAAGATGATGATCGCAATGCATAAAATATATGTAAAAGATCTTTCAGCAGATATGGGAGGTAAGGAGGTTGTAGTTGCCGGCTGGGTACATGAAGTCAGGGAGCTTGGAAGCATAACTTTTCTGCTTCTCCGTGATTCTACAGGCATAGTCCAGGTAACTGCAAAGAAGGGGGTTACAGATCCCACATTAATAAAACAGATGGCCCTCCCGAAAGAGAGCGTAGTGGAAATAGAAGGAACAATAGCAAAGAACAGCACTGCAAGGATGGGTTTCGAAATAATCCCGAAAAAAATTAGCAATCTTAATCCTTTATCTGCGCAGATACCCTTTGAGGTTACTGGAAAGGTGCCTGCGTATTTGGATGTAAGGCTAGACTACAGATATGTAGATTTAAGGACTGCAGAAAGTAGGGCAGTATTCAGAATACAATCAACTATACTCCAAGCCTTCCGAAAGTCACTTTTGGAAGATGGATTCCAAGAGATCATAACACCTGAGATTGTTGCCGAGGCAACAGAAGGAGGGGCAGATCTTTTCGAGATCAAGTATTTCGAAGATAAAGCATATCTCGCACAATCGCCGCAGATATACAAACAGAGTGCCATCATAGGAGGAATGGAGAAAGTATTCATGCTTTCAAAAGCTTTCAGGGCAGAAAAGTCCAATACTCTATTCCACCTTACCGAATCAACACAGCTTGATATAGAAATGGCATTCGCGGATGACAACGATGCTATTTTCGAGCTTGTTAAAGTTTTCAAAGATATAATAAAAGAAGTAAAAAACAAAAATAGCGATGACCTTAAAACGCTGAGTGTTGATCTTGAAGTGCCTGATATCAAAAAGATAACTTATACACAGGCAATAGAAGCCCTGCGAGAGCAAGGAATCCAGATAAGCTTCGGGGATGATATAAGCAGAGAGCAGGAGAACAAGATCTGCGAGCTCTTTGGAGAAGCAGTCATAGTTACCGGATATCCGACAGCGATTAGGGCTTTCTACTCTATGCCAAGCGAGGAGGATCCAAAAATTTCAAAATCCTATGACCTGCTGTATAGAGGCGCAGAAGTGCTTAGCGGAGCTCAGCGTATACACAAGCCAGAGATGCTTATAGAGGCAATAAAGGCAAAGGGGCTAAATCCCACATCATTCAGCAGCTATATAAACGCCTTCAGATGCGGGGCTCCTCCGCATGCAGGTTGGAGCATAGGGCTCGAACGGCTAACAAAGCAAATAACAAAAAGGGAAAACATACGAGAGTGCTCTTTGTTCCCTAGGGACAGAAAAAGGTTGACACCATGAGCATATACAGTATAACGCATAGAGAGGATTTGGATGGCCTGGGAAGTGCTGCACTTTTGGTGCATTACTATAACATGGACACCAGGAACATATTATTTATAGACTACAGCAAGGACGTATTTGAAAGCACAATCCAAAAACTAGGGAAGATAAAAACAAAAGGCTCTGTCTTCATTTTTACAGATTTTTCATTAAACGAATCTTTTATCAAGCCCTTATCCAATGCTCTTAAAAAGATCTCAAAAAACAATACCTGTATATGGCTCGATCACCACCAGTGGTCTAATGAAGCTATTAAAACAATGGCAAGCTACTGCAAGCTTATGATTGTAGGTGAAAACACAGAAAATTGTGCCACAGAGCTCGTATACAAGATTTTATGCAAAAATAGCCGAGTTGGGGATAGGCTCGCAGAGCTGGCTCATGCTTCAGATTTTGCGCTTGATACTAAAGATGACAATCTTTTGAGAGACATAGCGTTTTCAATAAAGTATGCAAACAGGTTTTCCAAAAATCCAGAAGCGGATTTGCGCAAGCTAGTAAAAATAATTGCAAAAGGCGATTTCAATAATCCAATTTTCAAGGAGCTTTCTGAAAAATATGATAAAGAGTCAAAGAAGCTGATGAAATCGCTAATAGAAAGCAGCATTGTGATAAAGAACAAAAAAGCGAGCATTGCGCTAGGGTTCAGCAAAAGGCTCCAGTCAACCGATGCATGCATAACACTAATGAAAAAGCACAATACAAGCATAGGAATGTTCTGCGATGTAGAGGATGGATCTGTACATCTAAGAAGCAAAAAAAATGTAGACTGCTCGGTTATTGCAAAGGCGATGGATGGGGGAGGGCATCCACAGGCTTGCGGCTTTGAAGTAGAGATAAAAGATTTTGGAGGGTTTAACAAAGCCGGAAGAGAAAAGTTTGCAGAACTTATGCAAGAGCTGCTTGACAAAAATTTTTAAGTTACTGCTTTTATGCAAAAAATTTTTATAGTTTTGCATATATCATATAAGTATATGCAAATGAATAGGTAATTTAGTGGAAGCTTCGATAGACAGGTTTGAAAACAATAGCACAGGCACAAAATGCGATTTCCATATAAGAAGCAGCAGCGAGGAGAAAACTTCTAGAATAGACATTGCATTATATGCTGGTGTTGAAGAAGATGCACTTGCAAATGTACTATCCGAATTAGATATGGAAACCACCAGAGCCATAATAAGTATAAATGGCAGGAAGAGAGAGTTCTTTAGGCATAATAATGCTGATGGAAACATAGGCGGCTTTGTCGAGTCAAGCCTTGTACTGAAAAACTGCTATGTAGAATTAAACGCAATAGCGTTTGGCAAAGGTGTAATAAAGGACATGTATATAAAGGATGTATTAATAGCAAATAGCTCTGGTATATATACAAGAAGCCTGCCAAAAAAGGGCTATTCGCAGCTAATTGATGAAAAGCCGCTAGACATGCTGCTAAGCGATAAATTCATACAGAAAACGGAAAAAATGGAAAAGAGTTAACATCAGAAGAGTGTTTTCTGGCCTTTGACATCTATAAGTGATGATATCCTTACGCCTATTTTTCTTGCAGGCCTCGTTTCGCTAACAAGCTTTGGTATAATGCTTCTTACTGCTTTTAGCACAAGCTCCAATGAAGAGGAATAATTATTGAGTGTTATGGATTTTACCGATGTCGAATAATCTTGAAAAACTGCCTTTACGGATATTGTCTTAAACATTAATTTTTTTGAGATTGCATCTTTCACAAGATCTTCAGCAAGGGGCTTTAATATGTCATACAAGGCATCTGGATCAAAATTTGGAGGAATAACTTTCTCCCTACTCAAAGACAATATTGTAGAGCTTTCTTCTATTCTGCTATTGTCTATGCCATTAGCTTGCTGGTACAGATCTGAACCATAGCTGCCAAACCATTCAATCAGCTTTAAAGGATTTGCCTTGGCAAGTTCACCAATAGTATTTATATTCATTGACTTCAACTTACCTCCTGTCTTTCTTCCTATGCCAGGCAATGCGCTTATTGGCTTGTCCTTTATGAAATCAAGTATCTCCTCTTTTTTTATAAGAAGCAGACCATTTGGTTTAGAGGCGTCGCAGGCCATTTTTGCAAAAACTTTTCCATAGCTTATGCCAATGCTTGCATCAAGGTTCATCTCGTTTTTTATCCTGTTTTTTATGCTGAATCCAAGGGCTTTTGCCTTATCATATTCAGAATCGCCAAGATCAAGCGCAGCCTCGTCTACACTTAGTATTTCCATCTTGTACTTGTAAGAACGGAGTATATCAAAAATCTTTTGGGATATACCCTCATAATAAGGCTCATCCGCTTGCAGATATATTAGATCTGGCTTCAGCTTAAAAGCAAAAGCCGTTGACATACCGCTTTTAATCCCGAATTTCCTAGCAGGATAAGTGCAGGTTTGTATTACGCCAGATTCTTTTGTTTCTGGAGGGCTTGTCCCTACCACAAAAGCCTTACCTCTAAGCTCAGGATGTCTAAGCTCTTCGCAAGCAGCATAAAAATAATCCATATCTACATAAAGCACTAAAGTAATTGTACCACTTTTTATGTGTATTTAACATTAAAATTTAACATTAAAATATAATACTTTTATTTGATTGCAATAAATATGGCAGGCAAGGTAGCATATTTATTTTTATTTAGCATAAAGATAAATAAGGTTTTTTGATGAGAAAATACAAGTTCGCTGATTATTTTTATCCATCAGACAAACGCAAGCTTCTTGAGTTCATTAATTGGGCATACTCAAAAGCAGAGGTAGGAAATGAGGCAGCGGAAGCAAAAGCATATGTCGCACCGCATGCAGGCTACTCCTATTCAGGGGTTATAGCTGCATACACTTACAAAGCACTTCTAATGAAAAAAGACTTGGATAAACTAGATACTATAATAATAATAGGGCCAAACCACACTGGCCTTGGAGAAGCAGTCTCCATATCCAAAGAAGATTGGGAAACTCCTTTTGGCGTCTATAAAAATGATATAGAGCTTTCGCTTGAGATAGGCAAGAAGGATAGTATGTCTATTGACGAGGAGGCGCATAAAGAGGAACATTCCATAGAAGTGCAACTTCCATTTCTGGATTCGCTGCGTGATACCAAAAAATTCTGCTTCATATGTATGGGCGACCAGAGCTTGGAATACAGCCAAAAGCTTGCTGAAGCAATAGTGAACTCTGCTGCAAAGCTCAACAGAAATATTACTGTTATTGCAAGCTCTGATTTTAACCATTATGAAGCGGCAAGCATTGCTTCCGAAAAAGACGGAAAGCTTCTAGAAGCACTACAAAATATAGACTACAAAAGCTTCAATAAACTTGTTGAAGAGACAGCAGATACTATTTGCGGATTTGGACCGATAACTGTTGCGTTACTGTTCGCTAAAAGCAGAAATGCAAGAAAAGGAGTCATCTTAAAATATGGAAATTCCGGAGACACAACCGGTGAATATGAAAGCGTAGTAGCTTATGCGTCCATTGCTTTTGTATAGTTTAGCTATTTTTCTTTCCTAGTAAAGCAAAATCTGCAAGCATAGATTCAAGCTGTATCCTTTCATTTGCACCCTCAGATATCCTAAAGTTGTATTCTCCTATGCTCTTTATAAGCTCCAATTTTTTATTATTATCTAGATCGATAGTCTCTACTTCTGCAAACACCTGCCTCAAAATATCTTCCGCACTCATACCATACTTTATGAGTAGCTCATCTAGGTTGTCTCTTGCATGTATAAAGTCTCCATTTATCGCATAAGTAAGCATTGCCAATACTTCCTTTGGCCTTGCCCTTGATGCTATACTGTATACACTATCTTCCGTTATCTTAGTATTCTCCAGAGCGCAGCTTTGCAAAGTATTTGTAAGTCTCCGCATATCTCCATTAGACACATAAATAAGTGCATCTATGGCTTTTGCATCTATCTGGAGGTTTTCTGCTTTGCTTATCCTTTCTATGTACTCTATCATATCCTGCTTTGTAAGAGGCTTGAAATGCAACACCACGCATCTGCTTTGTATGGGGTCTATTATCTTGCTTGCATAGTTTGCGCTGAGTATAAATCTCGTCTCTGCAGAAAACTTTTCCATTGTCCTCCTCAAAGCATGCTGCGCATCAGAAGTAAGGGAATCTGCCTCGTCCAAGAATATTATCTTTGTAGGTATATCTGCCAATGAAATTGTTTTGGCAAATTCTTTGACTGCACCACGTATTACATCTATCCCTCTTTCATCGCTAGCGTTGAGTTCCTTGAACGCGCCGCTTATCTTTCCCTGATAAAGGTCGTTGGCCATAGCCAGCGCACAGGTTGTCTTTCCGATACCTGCAGGACCTGCAAAGATCATATTTGGAAAGCTCTTTTTTTCAACAAAATATTTTAGCCTATCTACAATAAGCTTCTGGCCTATAACTTCTGATAAGGTTTTAGGGCGGTATTTTTCAACCCAAGGCAAGTCTATTGTCTGCATTCATATCACATAAATCATAACTTTTATAAATTTTAAAATAAAAAGCCAAAATGGCAATCCAAGGAAGCTTTAATAATATAATTATAAAATATAAAAATATAAAATGGTTGGGGGAGCTACGCTAACTTGGCAGACTACCAGCCTTGGGCGCTGGCGATAGGAGTTCAAATCTCCTGCTCCCCGTTGTATGCTATCTAAGTGGTTGCAAACTGGTGGATATAAGGGTA